>JBILYN010000217.1:0-7591 GCA_044377715.1 Aquabacterium sp. | reverse complement strand
CGACGGCCTGACCGCTGCCACCGAAGGCGCGATCCTGTCGGCCAACTATGTCGCTGCCAGGCTGAGCGGGCATTACAGCATCCACTTCTCGGGCGGGCATGCCGGCATCCGCGGTGGCGGCGTGGCGCATGAGTGCATCCTCGACCTGCGCCCGCTCAAAGACAGCTCGGGCGTCAGCGCCGAGGACGTCGCCAAGCGCCTGATCGACTACGGCTTCCATGCCCCGACGCTGAGCTTTCCGGTGGCCGGCACGCTGATGGTCGAGCCGACCGAGAGCGAGCCACTGGTCGAGCTCGACCGCTTCTGCGACGCGATGATCTCGATCCGCAACGAGATTCGCAAAGTGGAGGCGGGAGACTGGCCGCGCGACGACCACCCCCTCAAGCACGCGCCGCACACCGCGCAAGCAGTCTGCGCCGACCAATGGACGCATGCCTACCGCCGAGAAGACGCGGCATGGCCGGTGGCCGCGTTGCGACGCGGCAAGTACTGGGCACCAGTGGGCCGGGTCGACAACGTCTGGGGCGACCGCAACCTGTTTTGCAGCTGCCCGCCGATGGCCGACTTCGCCGAGGCCTGAGCGCGCCATACGGGCCCGCGGCCTTCGTGTCGCGCTCAGTCTCGATCGGCGACCGCCAGCGGCGGCAGCAAGACAGCACCCACCTCCTCCAAAGTGCAGGTCGCCAGCGCAACAGTCGGCCGCCGGCCCCGCACCGGGTAGCTGTAGATCACCGGCGCCAGCGGCAGCATGCCGAAGACCATCGCCGACGCGCTTGCGCTTGAGTTCTTTATTACCTTACGATAAAGCAAGGAAATTCAGGACTAGGCAAGATGACAAGCGCAACCATCACGACCAAGGGTCAGATCACCATCCCCGCCGAAGTACGCAACGCGCTGTCAGTCGGCAAAGGTGATCGCGTGGATTTCGTTCAGATCGAAGATGGGCAGTTCCTGTTCATGGCCGTGAACCGGTCTGTCACTGAGCTGAAAGGCATGTTCGGCAAGCCTGAAAAGATCGCTTCCATCGAGGACATGAATCGCGCCATCGCGGCGCGTGGAGCTTCTGCACGATGATCGGCCTCGACACCAACGTACTGGTCCGCTACATCATGCAGGACGAGGCCAAACAGGCGGCCAAAGCGACAAAGCTGATTGAAGGGCTGACAGCAAAAGAGCCGGGCTTCATTGCCATCGTGTCGGTGGTTGAACTGGTGTGGGTCTTGTCCTCTTTTTATGGAAAAGACAGAGCGCAGATCGTACAAGCCCTCGATGTGATTCTGCGGTCAAAACAACTGGTGGTTGATCAGGCCGAGCATGTGGTTCGAGCCCTGCGAGCCTATGCTGCCGGCAATGCGGACTTCGCTGACTGCTTGATTGAACGCACTGCAGTGGCGGCGGGTTGCATTCGCACGATGACCTTTGACCTTGCTGCCAGCAAGACGGCGGGCATGACCTTGATTCAATAGAAGGGTTGTATTGGCGCCGAGGCAGTAATGTCGAACACGCGCTTGATCAGTCGCGCCCAGCTGATCCGACCAGGCCGTCGGCGTGAAGCTCGCTGGCCACTGAAGTTATCGGCGAAGCGAGCGGCCGCCGATCACGTACCAGGTAGCTGTAGATCACCGGCACCACCACCAGCGTGAGCAAGGTGCTGGTGATCACGCCGCCGATGATGGCGCGCCCCATCGGCGCCTGCATCTCGCCGCCCTCGTCCAGCGCGAGCGCCAGCGGCAACATGCCGAAGACCATCGCGGCGGTCGTCATCATGATCGGCCGCATCCGCGTCAGGCCGGCCTCCAGCAAAGCTTCGACCACCGTGGCACCAGCCTTGCGGGCCTGGTTGGCGAAGTCCACCAGCAGGATCGCGTTCTTGGTCACCAGGCCCATCAGCATCACCAACCCGATCATCGAGAACACGTTGAGCGTGCTGCGCGAGACCAGCAGCGCGATCATCACGCCGATCAGCGCCAGCGGCAGGCTGGCCATGATCGCGATCGGCTGCAAGAAGCTGCCGAACTGGCTGGCCAGCACGATGTAGATGAAGATCACCGCCAGCCCCATCGCACCCAGCATCGCACCAAAAGCTTCCTGTTGATCCTTGGTCTGCCCGCCAATGTCGAAGCTGTAGCCCGGTGGCAGCACGGTGGCCTTGACCAGCTTCTGCACGTCCTCACCGACCTCACCGGCCGAGCGCCCGCTGACGCCGGCAAACACCGCCTCGCGGCGCTGCAGGTTCTGACGCCGGATGATCTCGGGGTTGTACACCGGCGTGATCGTGGCCACGCTGTCGAGCGTGATGGGTATGCCGTCCTTGGAGAACGCCACCGGCAGACTGCGCATCTGATCGATGCGCTCGCGCTGGGCCTGGTTCAGACGCAGCACGACCTCAACCTGATCGCCGTCGGGCGTGGTCCAGTAGGTCGCGATCTCGCCGTTGACATAGGCTCGCAGGCTGGCGGCAAGCGCAGGCGCGGTCAGGCCGAGTTCGCGCACCGCAGCAGGCTTCAGGCGCACCGCATAAGCCGGCAATCCAGGCCGCACCGACAACTCGACGTCGACCGTGCCAGGGATTTTCCTGACCTTGTCGGCAAACTCTGTTGCCACCCGCGCCAGACCCTCGGCCTCTGGCCCCAGGATCGCGACATAGATCGGCCGGTTGAAGCCCAGCGCCGCATCGGTGCCGGGGATGGTGGCGACCTGACTGCGAATGGCGGCTTCGACCTGCTTCTGGCTGCGGTTGCGGTCCTTGCGGTCTTTGAGCGAGATGTTGAGCCAGGCCTGGTTGCGCTGGCCCGCACCGCCGACAAAAGTCGACACCGACGCGACCTCGGGCAGCGCCAGCACGATGGCCTCGACCTGTGCCACCTTGGCGTCGCTGCGCTCCAGGCTGGAGCCCTCGGGCATGCGCAGCGCGAGTTGGGTGAAGCCCTGGTCAACCTCGGGGATGAACTCGCTGCCCACCAGCGGCGCGAGCGCGATCGCCCCAGCAAAGCTTGCCAGACCCACGCTCAGCACCACGCCGCGCGGCGTGATCGTGGCGCGACGCCACTGGCGCCGGCTGGACTTGTCGCGCTGGGTATCCGGACCAAAACCGTGGCCCCAGGCCGGCAGTGGCAATGGCCAGCGGCGCGCCGAGAACGCCCAGCGAATCAAGCTCTCGTACACCTGGTGCAACAAGTCCATGCCGCGGTCGGTGGCGCGAATCATCGCGCCGATCACGGGCAGGTTCTTCATGCGCACCGCAGGTGGGTCGTGCCACACCGACGACAGCATCGGGTCGAGTGTGAAGCTGACAAACAGGCTGACCAGCACCGCCACTGCCACCGTGACACCAAAGGGGTAGAAGAACTTGCCAATGATCCCGCCCATGAAGGCCACCGGCACGAACACCGCGCACAGCGCAAAAGTGGTCGCCATCACCGCCAGGCCAATCTCCTGCGTGCCCTCTAACGCAGCCTGGTGGTGATTCTTGCCCATGCCGACATGACGCACGATGTTCTCGCGCACCACGATCGCGTCGTCGATCAGCAAGCCTATGCACAGCGAGAGCGCCATCATCGTCATGAAATTCAGCGTGAAGCCAAAGGCATAGACCGCGATGAAGCTCGAGATCACGGCGATCGGCAGCGTCAGCCCGGTGATGATGGTCGAGCGCCAGGAATGCAGGAACAGGAAGACGATCAGCACGGTCAGCAGCGCGCCCTCGACCAGCGTTCGCTTCAGGCCCGTCAGCGACTGCTTGACCCAATCGCTGTTGGCGTAGATCAGGCGCAACTCCATGTCCGGTGGCAGCGATTTTCGCAACTCGGCCATCGCGTCCTTGACCGCATCGCCAGTGGCCACGATGTTGGCGTCCTGCTGCTTGAAGACGTTGAAGCTGACCGCGCGCTGGCCGTTGATGCGTGCGGCTGAGTCGAGTTCTTTTTCGCGCTCGACCAGAGAACCCAGGTCGCCGAGCGTCAGCGCGAGTCCGCCGCGGCGCGCCACGACCAAGGTCGCAAAGTCGCGCGGATCGCGCACCCGGCCTTCGACACGCAGGATCGCATCCTGGCTGCGATCGGACAGCAGCCCGACGGGTTGGTCGGCGTTGGCTTCGCGCAGCGCGGTGGCCACCTCGGCCGGCGTGACGCCATAGCTGCGCAAGCGCGCCGGGTCGAGGTCGATCCGAACCTCACGCGTGGCCAGGCCCGAGATGTCGATGCGCGCCACGCCTTCGACGCGCTGCAAGCGTTTGTCGATCTGCTGGTCGGCCACCAGCGAGAGCTCACGCGCGCTGCGGGTCGGACTGAGCAAGGCCAGCACGACGATGGGCTGGCTGTTGTCGTTGTCGAAGCGCGCCACCGTCGGCGCCTTGGCGTCGCGCGGCAGACTGCCCTGCACGGCCGACAACCGGTCGCGCACCTCCTGCATCGCCCGGCTCATGTCGGCGTTGAGCGAGAACTCGACACTGGTCTGGCTCTTGCCCTCCAGGCTGCGCGAGCTGATGCGGCGAACGCCGGCAATGCTGTTGATGGCCGACTCGACCAGCTTGGTGATCTCGCGCTCCACCGCTTCGGGTGAGGCACCGGGGTAGGCGACCTCGATGTAGGCACCTGGCGGCGAGACATCGGGCATCTGCTCGACGCCCAGGCGCGCGTAGGAGAAAAGCCCCAGCACGCACAGCGCCACCATCACCATCACAGCGAACACCGGGTTGGCGATGGATACACGGGTGATCCACATCGGAGACCTTTGTCAGAACTGGTGAGAGATGGCCAAGATCAGCGCAGCGCTGCAGCAGAGGCCACCGCCGGCGCCACCAAGGCCAGCACCCGCGCAGGTGCGCCCTCGCGGAGGTTGTCGAAACGCACGGCCAGCAGTTGGTCATCGGCACTCAGGCCCGACAGCACCTCGACTTGGCCGCCAGCCTCGTCGCGCCGACCCAATGTGACGGCGCGGCGAAGCAACAAGCCTTTGTCAATCAGCCAGACATGCGATTGCCCGCCGGTCGAGCCCAGTGCCGTCAGCGGCACGACCAGTCGCTGCTGCATGTCAGGCAAGACCACACGGGCCACCGCATACTGGCCGGCACGCAAGCGTTCGCCGAGGTTGGTCACCACCACGGTGACGCCGATCGACCTGGTGCCGGTCTCGACAGCCGGCGCGATACGCGCAACCCGGCCGGACAGCGCTGCGTCCGATCCCTCGACCTGAACCTGCACCGCCATGCCAGGCGCCAGGCGGGCCACCTCGTGGGTGCCGACATTGCCGGCCAGCTCCAGCGTACCGATGTCAACCAAGGTGAGCACTTGCTGTTCGACCGCGACCTTCTCGCCAGGCAGCACGTGGCGCTTGGCGACGATGCCAGCGATCGGCGCGACCAAGCTGGCATCACGCTGAGCGACCTCGGTGGTGGCCAGCGCGGCTTGGGCCGCAGCCAGTGCTGCGCGAGCGGTGTCGAGGGTGGCGCGCGAGCTGTCCAGCGCGGTGCGGGAGATGAAATTCTGCATCGCCAAGCGCTCGTTGCTGGCATGGCTGCGTTCGGCTTGCAGCAAAGTGGCACGCGCCGATTCGAGGTTGGCGCCGCGCTCGGCGATTCGACTGCCCAGGTCGGCCATGTCGATGCGGCCCAGCAACTGGCCGGCGCGCACTCTTGCACCTTCGACCGCGTCCAAGCTGAGCAAGGTGCCCGAGGCCTTGGAACGCAGCACGGCGGTGTTGGGCGCGACCAGCGGGCCCGAGAACTCGATGCGCTGCGGCAGATTGACCCGCTTGGGCCGCAGCACCTCGTTGGCACGGAAGTCCAGCGGTGCCGACGCCGCGGCGTCAGGCGGTTTGGCGGCCTGCACCGAACCCGCAGACCCACGCTGCTTCATCCAGAACGCCCCACCAGCCAACGCTGCCAACACCGCCAGGCTTGCCGCGATCAGCCAGCTCTTGCGCATCGATTCTTCCTTCATGGTTCTGCCCGCCACCGGCAAGCGAGCCGCAGTGTAGGGTGGCGATCACCGACGCCCCATCCCCCATGCGATCAAGTGCCGAATGTGCCGACAAGATGCAGGCGGCTGCGACGGGCTGCGCAACGACGCAACAGACTGCGCACTGGCACCGATCGGGGCCGCTGAGCGCTGATCAGGCCGCTGAACCCGCGATCGCCGCCTGCGGCAGCTGCACATCGCCGCACTGGGCGCGGTGCCGCAGCGCATGGTCCATCAGCACCAGCGCCAGCATGGCCTCTGCGATCGGCGTCGCACGGATGCCCACGCAGGGATCGTGGCGGCCGAAGGTCTCGACCAGCGTGGGCTCGCCGGCCCGGTTGATCGACGCCTTCGGGCTGCGGATCGAACTGGTGGGCTTGATCGCAATCGACACCACCAAGTCCTGGCCTGTGCTGATGCCACCCAGCACGCCGCCGGCATGGTTGCTGGCAAAGCCGGCCGGTGTCAAGGCGTCGCCATGCCAGCTGCCACGCTGCGGCACGACGCCGAAACCGTCGCCGATCTCTACGCCCTTGACGGCGTTGATGCCCATCATCGCCCAGGCGATGTCGGCGTCGAGCTTGTCGAACAGCGGCTCACCCAGGCCGACGGGCACGCCAGTGGCGCGCAACTCGATACGCGCGCCGCAGGAGTCCCCGGCGCGGCGCAACTCGTCCATATAGGCCTCGAGCTGCGGCACGACGCCGGCATTGGGTGAATAAAACGGGTTGAGCGGGATCTGCGACGCATCCTCGAAAGGGATCGCGATCTCGCCCAACTGGCTCATCCACCCGGTGAAGGCCGTGCCATGCTGAAGCCGCAACCATTTCTTGGCGACCGCGCCCGCAGCGACCATCGGCGCGGTCAGTCGCGCCGACGAGCGCCCGCCGCCGCGCGGATCGCGCAAACCATATTTGCGCCAGTAGCTGTAGTCGGCATGGCCAGGGCGAAAAGTGTCGAGGATATTGCCGTAGTCCTTGCTGCGCTGGTCGGTGTTGCGGATCAGCAGGCAGATCGGCGTGCCGGTGCTCAGGCCTTCGTAGACCCCGGACAGGATCTCCACCGCATCGGGCTCGTTGCGCTGGGTGACATGGCGGCTGGTGCCGGGGCGGCGGCGGTCGAGCTCAGGCTGGATGTCCTCGACGCCGAGCGCCAGACCGGGCGGGCAGCCGTCGATCACGCAGCCGATCGCCGGCCCATGGCTTTCGCCGAAGTTGGTGACACGAAACAGGTCGCCGAAGGTGCTGCCGGACATGGTGGGCTCGATGCAAATTGACGATGCAAATTGAAAAAGCCCGGCGCCATCAGAGCCCCGGGCCCGCCCGATTGTCGCAGCCGCAGCTTCTAGGGCTTGGGCGCTTCGGTGCCTTCTTCGTCGACAGGCCAGTCGCGGATATAGGCCTTGAGCATGCGGTTCTCGAAGTCCTGACCCTCGACCACCGCCTTGGCCACGTCGTAGAACGAGACCACGCCCATCAGCGTCCTGCCGTCCTGGACCGGCATGTAGCGGGCGTGGCGGCCAAGCATCATGCGTCGCACCTCGTCGATCTCGGTCTCTGGCGTGCAGGTCAGCGGCGCGTCGTCCATCACGGTGCGAACCGTCAGCGTGCCGAGCTGGCCGTTGTTCTTGACCA
>JBILYN010000518.1:0-3018 GCA_044377715.1 Aquabacterium sp. | reverse complement strand
GGCGGTCACGCCCAGCCCACGCGGGCTCGAGGGCATCTATCTGCCCGGCACCTTGTCTTGGGCCCACGCCGGCGCAGTCATGGACAAGTCCGATTTTGTCAGCCTGATCGTGCCGGCCGGTACGGGTGTCACTGTGGTGCTCAACAGCGCTTCGCCCGACTTGGCGGTCGACCGCACGCAAGTGGTGTTTGCCGCACTCAACGACGGGATCACGCTGGCATTCGCCGACCCGGGCTCCAGCGAACTGGCGCAGCAGGTGGTGGCGTGGGCGCAGGGCGGGGCATTCGGTGACATGGGAGTGGTTAGCAATGCTTGAGCCATCGGTGGTACCCGCGCTCAACCCCGGCTACAAGGTCGTGATGGCACTGGCATGCCTGGCGCTGCTGGTGATTGCTTTTGGCGTCTGGGCGCTGGTGTCGGAGCGCCGTCGCACCCGCGGCCCGGTCTTGTCGCCCCGCGTCGAGCCGGGGGACGCGGCAGCACCGCCGCCCGTCGCCGACGCTTCGGTCGACGCGTTGCAGCAATCGCTGTCGAGCTTGGAGCGTTTCGACGCGCTGCAGAGCGATCTGCGCCATCGACTGGCGCGCGCCAACACCGAGATGGAAGCCGAGCGCGGCAATGTCGGCTCGGCGGTGCAGTTGATGCGCAGGGCGGCGCTGGAGATGCGCCTGCCCGAAACAGTGTTCGAGATCTACGAGAGTCTGCGCCTGTTGCCTCGCAAATCGGCCGAGGCCCAGCAGGTCGACCGCGAGTGGCACCGCCAGGCGCGCATTGAGCCTGGGCGGGTCGTCGTGATTGACGAGGCGACGCGCGAGTGCATCGTCGACTTCACGGCGTCGGGGCGCCACTTCCGTGTCACCGGCCGCAGCTACGAGTTGTCGCGATCGAATTTCGACGAACTGACCTTGTTCGACGGCCGCGATCTCGCGGTGCTGATGGTCCGCGTCAAACTGGAGCCCGACCGCTTGCGGGTGATCGAGGCCACCGTGACAAGTTACCGGCCTTCGCCCTGGGTGGCGGTGTTGGTCGAATCGCGTGCGCTGATGGACGAGCGGCGCGAAAAACTATTGCTCAATTCACGGTTTCGTGATGTCGAGAAGATGCGCGCCGATTTCGGCATGGATGTCAAATTGCCCGGTTGGGGGCCTGCACAATGATTCTCAAATTACTCAACCGCTTGCGACCTGGGGCAGCTGCCAAGGCTGCACAGCTTGCCGCTGCTGCCGATGTGGCTGCGGTTTCTGTGGTGCCGGCACCGGTTGCCAGCGAGTCTCCGGTGCGCCAACATCAGCGCATGAACGCGTTGCTCGACGATTTCCGCCGGCGCATTCGCCGGCAGGAACCTGCAGCATCCAAGGCTGCCGCCAAGCCTGCGGCGCCGGCGTTGGCATCAGCATCGGCACCTGGTCAAGCTCGTGCGTTGCCCGCGCTGCGCGGCGTCGAGCAGTGGCTTGGGGTGGCGTCACGCGCGGCCAGTGCGCTGGTGGTGCTCTGGGTCATGTTCTCGGCCTGGGGCATCGTGTCAGCCAGCCGTGCTCTGGAGAGCCATGTCTTCGCTGTGCCCAAGCTGGGGCAGTTCCCGGTCCTCGGGCGCACCAAGCTGCTGGCCGCGAACCGGCTCAGCCCTGATCTGCAGCGCATGCTCACGCCCAATGAAGACCGGTTGATGCGGGCGGTGCAGAACATCGCGACCTTCGAGAATGCCCGCGCCGAGCAGACGCTGCGCGCCACTCGCTCGGTGGTGCAGGCGGTGGTCGAAGGCTCAGCCGCCCACCGCGCCAAGGTCGAGCCCGGTGAT
The DNA here is from genome assembly GCA_044377715.1 of Aquabacterium sp. GTDB lineage: Bacteria > Pseudomonadota > Gammaproteobacteria > Burkholderiales > Burkholderiaceae_C > Pseudaquabacterium. Next base: position 1,220 of record JBILYN010000518.1, on the reverse strand, counting down.
GTCGTCAAACAGGTCAATTCCAAGGAAGCCGGTTTTGTCTGGGATGTCTACAAGATCAGCACCGACCGGCCTTTGCGCCTGCTTGAGCTCAGCTTGCAGCGCGGTAGCGAAACCTTGACGGCCAGTCTGGGATTGAAGGAGGGCGATCGCTTCGACCTGTCCAACCTCGGCCTGCTGTTTCCAGTACCAGACACGATCCGTTTCATCGGCTTGACCGATGCCGAGCGCATCACCGAGCAGCTGCGCAGCGGCTATGTCGAACAGATGCCGCCCGAATGGCAGGTCGCCTATGTTGAGGGATTGCTGGGCGTCAGCAACGAGCTCGTCGCCAACCTCTCGACCCTGAATGCGGCGGCCTACAGTGCCAGCAACTACCTGCGCAGCGAAGAGCTGCTGGGCTGGTACCACCAGGGCTTCAACAAGGCTTTGGGCGAATACCGCAATGGTGTCGAGCGTCGGCGCGTGCGTCAGACCCAGGCCTTGTTGCAACTGGGCTGGAGCCTGCTGGCCGGGGGGCTGATGCTGTTGCTGGCCCTGGGGCAGTCTGCTCGCGCACGGTGGGCGCTGTGATGGCGGGCCAGCGCGTGTTGAGGGTGCGCATAGGCCAGACGCTGCTGGACTTGCCGGCGGCCTCGGTGGTGCGAATCGGTCGGCTCGCCCGCGCGGGCTGGAGCGGCCTGGACGCCCAAGGCGGCGCGCTGCAACTCGTCGCCACCGACCACGGCCCGATGATCGCGCTGTCGGCGCCCTTGTTGCTCAAGACCGACGCGGTGTCCCCGCAGCCAAGCTGGGGCGTGGTGCTGACCGATGGGCCCGAGCCCTTGCTCGCTGTGGCAGTGTGCGAGGTGCTGGGCTTGATGAGCGCTGATGCGGCCTCATCCGGCGGCATCAGCCTGCCGGTCGACCGCCGCTCGCCCGTTGTGGCACATTGAACGACAAGCCTGTCCTCTCAAGATTGCCCCTGATGACCTTCAAGCCGCTGAACCTTCGCTCGACCCTGCACGACCTGGGTCTGTGTGCACTGGCATTTGTCGTCCTGCTGCTGGCCTTGCTGCTCAGCGAGGTGCGCCATGCGCGCCAGCAGGTCGTCGGCGAGCTCAAGCTTTTGAGCCAGACCACGCGCAACCAACTCGACCGGCCCAGCCTGCTGGACGCCGCCCATTACGCGCGGCTCACCGCGCTGGGGCAGGGCATAGAACTGCTCGCTCGACGCCTCGACG
>JBILYN010000517.1:0-3020 GCA_044377715.1 Aquabacterium sp. | reverse complement strand
TCGGTGCCGTCGACGGTCAGCTCGCCCTGCTGGTGCTCCTCGAGCCGATTGATACAGCGTATCAGCGTCGACTTGCCCGACCCCGAAGGGCCGCAGATCACGATGCGCTCGCCGCGCGCAACGCTCAGGTTGATGTCGCGCAACACGTGGAACTCACCAAACCACTTGTTGACGCCCTTGAATTCGATGATGGGGGTTTGCTGGTTCATGGCGCTCGGGTGTTTTTTTCAATACTCATGGCTTGGCAGGCGCCACAACGCCCTCATTGGCGACGGGTGCCGGTGTTGAGGTGGCGCTCTATCCACTGGCTGTAGCGCGACATCGCAAAGCAGAAGACGAAGTAGATCGCCGCAACGAACAGCTGTCCTTCGAGGAAGAACTTGCGCCAGTTGGCGTCGCCCAGCGCAAGTTGCAGCGCGCCCGTCAGGTCGTAGAGGCTGACGATGGTCACCAGCGAGGTGTCCTTGAAGGCACCGATAAAGGTGTTCATGATCGCCGGCACGACCAAGCGCAGCGCCTGAGGCAGCACGATCATCCGGGTGGCCTGCCAGTCGGACAGTCCAAGCGACTGCGCCGCCTCGAGCTGACCCTTGGGCAGTGCCTGCAGGCCGCCGCGCACCACCTCAGCCAGATAGGCCGCGGTGAACAGTGTCATGCCCACCAGCACCCGCAGCAACACGTCGATCGTCGTGCCCTGGGGCATGAACAACGGAAACATGAACGAGGCCATGAACAGCACCGAGATCAATGGCACGCCGCGGATCAACTCAACATAGAGCACACACAGCGTGCGGATGCCAGGCATCCGCGACTGCCGGCCCAGCGCCACCGCCACGGCCAGCGGAAAGGCCAGTATCAGGCTGATCGTCGACAGCAGCAGAGTCAGCGGGAAACCGCCCCAGCGCCCGGTCTCGACCGAACTGAGCCCGAACCAGCCGCCGAGCATCAGCGTGAAAAATGCGCCGATGACGACGACCCAGGCTAGCAGCAGGCCACGCCGCCAAAAAGGTCGGTAGCAGCTCGCTGCCAGCAAACCCGTCAGCAATGTGCAGGCCACCAAAGGCCGCCACTGCTCGGCATACGGGTAGCGGCCAAAAAGGATCAAACGGTATTTTTCGGCCACCACACCCCAGCAGGCCCCGGTCTCGGCAACAGCCCGGCAGGCCGCGTTGTCGGGACGGAACACCGCGTTGACCAGCGCCCACTGCAGCAAATGCGGCAGCACCAGCGCAAGCAAAGCCAGCACCACCAGCGTGGCCAGCGTGTTGCGCCAGCCATCGAACAAATTGCTGCGCAGCCATGCCGCCAGGCCCCGAGCAGCGCGCGGAGGCGACCGGCTCGCGATCGGCTGGAAGTTGATCGCCTCAGGCGTCGGGTACGGCGTGGTCATTCGCGTCAGCGCTCCTTGATCAGCGAGCGCTTGTTGTAGGCGTTCATGAAAGCCGCCGTCAGCAGTGACAGCGTCAGGTAGCAGGCCATCACCAGCGCGATGCACTCGATCGCCCGCCCGGTCTGGTTCAAAGAAGTGTTGGAGATCGACACCAGGTCGGGGTAACCCACCGCGACCGCGAGCGAAGAGTTCTTGGTCAGGTTCAGGTACTGGCTGGTCAGCGGCGGGATGATCACCCGCAGCGCTTGCGGCATCTGCACCAGCCTGACTTCCATTCGGCGCGACAGACCCAGCGCCGCCGCCGCCTCATGCTGGCCGAAAGGCACGGCCTGGATGCCGCCGCGAACGATCTCGGCGATATAGGACGCGGTATAGACCGTCAGGCCGATCAGCATCGTCAGGAACTCGGGCGTCACCGCACCGCCGCCCACGACGTTGAGCTCGGTCTTCTCTGGGATGTCCAAGCCACCCGGCGCACCGCCGACCAGCCAACCCAGCAAGCCGCCGGCGACCACGATCCCCAGGCCGGGCCAGAACACAGGCCGGATCAAGCCCGTGGCAAAGAGCTGCGATCGTGCAGCGCGGGCCCAGACCCAGGCCCCGACACCACCGACCACCAGCCCGGCCAGCGTCAGCCAGTGGCCACTGGCCCACAGCGGGATCGGGTACTGCAGGCCGTTTTTGCTGAAGAACACGCCGGCCACCGGTTGCATCGCGGTCTCGATCGGCGGCAGCAGCTCGGTCATCACGAAGTACCAGATGAACAACTGCAGCAGCAGCGGCACATTGCGGAAGACCTCGACATAAGCACCGCACAGCGTGCGCAACAGGAAGTTGTGCGACAGCCGGCCGATGCCCACCAGCGTGCCCAGCAAGGTCGCAAGCACCACGCCGATGATCGCCACGCGCAAGGTGTTGGACAGCCCGACCAGAAAGGCCTTGCCATAGCTCTCGGCCGAATCGAAGGGCACGACCGACTCGCCGATCGAAAAACCCGCCGGCTGGGCGATGAAGTCGAAGCCGCTCTGGATGCCGCGCAGACGCATGTTCTGCAGCGTGTTGTGCATCAGATAGGCACCCAGCGCGATCACCAGCGCAACCGCGATCAGCTGGTAGACCAGGTTGCGGAACGACTTGCTGCGCCAGCTGAAACTGCGCGCCTTCGGCGGCGGGGCTGAGGATGTCATGCGGGTCGAACGCCGAAGGCTGTCAGGCGATCAGCGCACCGGCGGGGCGTACATGAAGCCGCCCTTGTTCCACAGGTTGTTGGCACCGCGCGGCAGTTTCAGAGCCGACTTCGGACCGACATTGCGCTCGAAGATCTCACCGTAGTTGCCGGTGGCCTTGATCGCGCGGTAAGCCCAGTCCTTGTCAAGACCCAGCAGCTTGCCGGTGTCCTCGGAGGTGCCCAGGATGCGCTGCACCACCGGGTCGGTGCTGGTCTTCATCTGGTCGACATTGGCCTGGGTGATGCCGTATTCCTCGGCCTCGACCAGCGCGAATACGACCCACTTGACGATCGCGAAGAACTCGTCGTCACCGCGGCGCACCGACGGCCCGAGCGGCTCTTTGGAGATCAGCTCAGGCAGGATCACGTGGTCTTCGGGGTTGCCAGCTTCCTTGTTGCGCA
>JBILYN010000022.1:0-27702 GCA_044377715.1 Aquabacterium sp. | reverse complement strand
GCGTTCTGGCATTCGGTGCGTCACGCGCGTCCGCTGGCCGTTGGCCTGAACTGCGCGCTGGGCGCGGCGGTGATGCGGCCCTACATCGAGGAGTTGAGCAAGGTGGCGGGCGACACCTTCATCAGCTGCTACCCCAACGCCGGCCTGCCCAATCCGATGAGCGAGACCGGTTTCGACGAGACGCCCGACGTGACCGGCAGCATGCTGGCCGAATTTGCCGCGGCAGGCTTTGTCAACCTGGTCGGTGGCTGCTGCGGCACCACGCCCGAGCACATTGCCGAGATCGCGCGCCGGGTCGCGGCCTACCGGCCGCGTGGGCTCAGCGATCCGCTGTTCTCGGGCTTGGTGTCAGACCTGTCTGCGGCTTGATCAGCCGACTGCGGCCGCCGGCTCGAGGTCAGCCCACAGCGCTTGTGCGCTGATCACGAGGTCGACGCTGGCGAGTTCAAGCCCAGCGCCGGACTCGCCGGGGTGCAGCACCCACAGCCCATCGGCACCCTTGCGGTAGAGCTCGCAGCGCTGGCGGTCGACGTCGATCAGCAAGTACTCGACCAGGCCGGGCAATGCGCGGTAGTCGGCGAACTTGTTGCCGCGGTCGAAGGCGGCAGTGGAGGGCGACAGCACTTCGACCACCAGCACCGGCTCGCGCTTGATCAGCCGGTCGGCCAGGTCGGCTGCACTGCAGGTCACCATCACGTCGGGATAGAAGTAGCAGTCGGCAGCCTCGACCCGCAGCTTCACGTCGCTGGCATAGACCCGGCAAGGGCCGCCGCGCAGGTGTTGGCGCAGGGCGATGTATACATTCCCCGCGACAGTGTTGTTACGGTCCTCGCCGCCGGCCATCATGAAAACCTCTCCGCGCACGAATTCGTGACGGATGGTCTGGCCGGCGTCCCAGGCCAGGAACTCGGCAGCGGTCATCGCTTGTTTCTGGAGGGCAGAAACCACGGGGCGCTCCGATGCAACAGGGCTCATGGTGCGAAGTCTAAATCCCGGCCGCCTAGAATGCCAGAACTCCCGAGGAGCGTTGCGACGGCGGCCTGTGTTTCAGCCCGCCGCCAGGCTCGGGGCGGCGCGACGGGTTTTCTACTCACGCGCCGGGCAACACGGCGCTCACCCTTGGCCTGCAAACAGGCGCACCGGGTGAGCCGGGGCGGGCAGGCTGTTCGTTCCGACGCACTAGCCGCATCCATGACTGTCACTGCTTCTACGCTTCCCACCATGCGCCTGGCCGGCCTGGAGCCGGTGTCCATCGGCCAGGCCAGCCTGTTCGTCAACATCGGCGAGCGCACCAACGTCACCGGCTCCAAGGCCTTTGCGCGGATGATCCTGGAGGGCCGTTACGAAGACGCCCTGAGTGTGGCGCGCCAGCAGGTCGAGAACGGCGCCCAGGTGATCGACATCAACATGGACGAGGCCATGCTCGACAGCGCCGCTGCGATGGAGCGCTTCCTGAAGCTGATCGCCGGCGAGCCCGAGATCGCCCGGGTGCCGATCATGATCGACAGCAGCAAGTGGAGCGTGATCGAGACCGGGCTGAAGTGCATCCAGGGCAAAGGCATCGTCAACTCAATCTCGCTGAAGGAAGGCGAGACCGAGTTCAAGCGCCAGGCCACGCTGCTGCGGCGCTACGGCGCGGCCACCGTGGTGATGGCCTTCGACGAAAAAGGCCAGGCCGACACCTTTGAGCGCAAGATCCGGATCTGCGAGCGGGCCTATCGGCTGCTGGTCGACGTGGTCGGCTTCCCGGCCGAAGACATCATCTTCGACCCCAACATTTTCGCGATCGCCACCGGCATCGAGGAGCATGCCAACTACGCGGTCGACTTCATCAACGCGACGCGCTGGATCAAGGCCCATCTGCCGGGTGCCAAGGTCTCGGGCGGCGTCAGCAACGTCAGCTTCAGCTTCCGTGGCAATGAGCCGGTGCGCGAAGCCATCCACACTGTTTTTCTGTACCACGCAATCCAGGCCGGGCTGGACATGGGCATCGTCAACGCCGGCATGGTCGGCGTCTACGACGAACTCGATGCCGAACTCCGCGAGCGGGTGGAGGACGTGGTGCTCAACCGCCGGGAAGATTCCACCGAGCGCCTGCTCGAGATCGCTGAGAACGTCAAGGGCGCGGCCAAGGACGACAGTCTACGCCTGGCCTGGCGCAACAACCCGGTGGATTCGCGGCTGAGCCACGCGCTGGTGCACGGCATCACCGACTTCATCGTCGAGGACACCGAACTGTGCTGGCAGCGCATCGCCGCAGAGGGCGGCCGGCCACTGCATGTGATCGAAGGCCCGCTGATGGCCGGCATGAACATCGTCGGCGACCTGTTCGGCCAGGGCAAGATGTTCCTGCCGCAGGTGGTCAAGTCAGCGCGCGTGATGAAGCAGGCGGTGGCCCACCTGCTGCCTTACATCGAGGCCGAGAAGCAGGCCACGGTGGACGCCGGCGGCGATGTCAAGGCCAAGGGCAAGATCGTCATCGCCACCGTCAAGGGCGACGTGCACGACATCGGCAAGAACATCGTCACCGTCGTGCTGCAGTGCAATAACTTCGAGGTCGTCAACATGGGCGTGATGGTGCCCTGTCAGGACATCCTGGCCAAGGCCAAGATCGAGGGCGCGGACATCGTCGGCCTGTCCGGCCTGATCACGCCCAGCCTCGAGGAGATGCAGCATGTGGCGGCCGAGATGCAGCGCGACCCTTGGTTTCGCGAGCGCAAGATTCCATTGCTGATCGGCGGCGCCACCTGCAGCCGAGTCCACACCGCCGTCAAGATCGCACCGCATTACGAGGGACCGGTGGTCTATGTGCCCGACGCGTCGCGATCGGTGGGGGTTTGCGCCGATCTGTTGTCGGACGAGCGCGCAGCCAAGTTCATCGCCGAGTTGAACCTCGACTACCAGCGCGTGCGCGAACTGCACGCCAGCAAGAAGGCCACGCCGCTCGTCACACTGGCGGCGGCGCGGGCCAACAAGACGGCGCTGGACTGGGCCGACTACAGCCCGCCGAAACCGAAGTTCATCGGCCGCCGGGTCTTCAAGAACTACGACCTGAGCGAGCTGGCCGCCTGCGTAGACTGGGCGCCGTTCTTCCAGACCTGGGACCTGGCCGGCAAGTTTCCGGGCATCCTGCAAGACGAAGTCGTCGGCGCCGAGGCGACCCGCGTCTTCGACGATGGCAAGCGACTGCTGCAGCGCGCGATCGAAGGCCGTTGGCTGCAAGCCAACGGCGCGGTCTGCCTGCTGCCTGCCAACACGGTGGACGACGACACCATCGAAATCTATGCCGACGAGACGCGCGGCCGGGTGCTGATGCGCTGGTGCCCGCTGCGGCTGCAGACCGAGCGGCCGGTGGTCGACGGCCCGAACGGCGAAAAGGTCAAGCGCGCCAACCGAAGCCTGGCCGATTTCATCGCGCCACGTTCGGGCCCGGGCGCGCGGCCTGACTACATCGGCCTGTTCGCCGTCACCGCGGGGCTGGGCATCGAGAAACGGGTCGCGCAGTTCGAGGCCGCGCACGACGACTACAACGCGATCATGCTCAAGGCCCTGGCCGACCGATTGGCCGAAGCCTTTGCCGAGCGGCTGCACCAGCGCGTTCGCACCGACCTCTGGGGCTATGCGGCCGACGAGGCGCTAGACACCGAAGCGCTGATTGCCGAGAAATACCGTGGCATCCGGCCTGCGCCCGGCTATCCGGCCTGCCCTGACCACAGTGTCAAGCGCGCGATGTTCGAGGTCCTGGACGGCGCCGACATCGGCATGGGGCTGACTGAGAGCCTGGCGATGACGCCAGCGGCGAGCGTGTCGGGCTTCTATCTGGCGCACCCCGAGGCCGTCTATTTCAACGTCGGACGCATCGGCGATGACCAATTGATCGACTGGGCAGCGCGCCAGGCGATGGCGCCAGATGAGGCGCGCAGGCTGCTCGCACCCGCGCTCGGCTGATCGGTTGCAAAATGCGGCAATGGCTGAAACCTCTAGAACCGTCACGCTGCTGCTCAACCTGGCGCATGCGCTCGACCATTTGTTCCTGCTGATATTCGCCACTGCGGTGGCGGCGATCGCGGCTGATTTCGGCTTTGCGCGCTGGGAGGACTTGATGCCTTACAGCGTCGGTGCATTCGTGATGTTCGGCCTGGGCTCGCTGCCCGCCGGCAAGTTGGGCGATAGCTGGGGCCGGCGGCCGATGATGCTGGTGTTCTTTTTCGGCCTCGGCGCTGCATCGCTGTTGGCCTCGGTCACGCAGACGGTCTGGCAACTCGCTGCGGCGCTGACCTTGCTGGGCACGTTCACTGCGATCTACCACCCGGTCGGTATTCCGATGCTGGTGCAGGGTGCCAAACGTCCTGGCGCGACCATCGGCATCAACGGCCTGGCTGGCAACCTCGGGCTCGCAGCGGCCGCGCTGATCACCGGTGTGCTGGTGCAGCTGATCGGTTGGCGTGCGGCGTTTGCGGTGCCGGGCGCAGTCTGCATCGCGCTGGGTTTCGTGTTTGCGCGTCTGGTGCCGGCCGAGACCGAGCCACCGGCGCGGCGCAGTCGGCCAGCAGCGGTGGCGCTGTCGCCGGCTGCGCTGGCCCGGGTGCTGATGGTGATGACGGTGGCCTCGGCCAGCGCCTCGCTGCTGTTCAACCTCAGCACCAACGGCAACGGCCAGTTGCTTGCCGAGCGACTGCATGGCGTGGTCAACGATCCTGCCAAGTTGGGCATGTTGCTGGCAGGGGTTTATGCCTTGGCCTCGTTGGCGCAGGTGGTGGTGGGTCGATTGCTCGACCGATTCCCGCTCAAGCAGGTGCAGCTGACCATCGTGCTGGCCCAGGCGCCGCTGCTGGCCCTCGCGTCGCAAGCCCAGGGTTGGTGGCTGTATGCCGCGCTGCTGGGCGTGATGGTGCTGATCTTCGGGTCGATCCCGTTCACTGACGCGGTGATTGTTCGTTATGTTGACGACCGGATGCGCTCGCGCGTGGCCGGTTTGCGGCTCACGCTGTCCTTGGGTTTTTCGTCGCTGGCAGTCTGGGCGCTGGGGCCTGCGGTCAAGGCCAGTGGCTTTGGCACGCTGCTGCTGGTGATGGCCGGTATCTCGCTGTTCACGGTGACGGCCTTGTTGGCGCTGCCGTCTGAACGCAGCGCAAGCCCGGCGAGCTGACTTCCAAATCGAGTTGACGGACTGGACAAGGGCTCGGCGCCTGCTCAGTGACCAGGTAGCGCGCGCCGGTACTGCATCGCCTCGGCGAGGTGGATCACCGCGATCCGGTCGGCGCTGGCCAGATCGGCGATCGTTCGAGCCAGCTTGATCGCGCGGTGCAGGCCTCGGCCTGACCAGCCCAGCCGCGTCGCGGCTTGCTGCAAGAAAGCGGCCGCAGCCTCATCGAGCGGGCAGGCGGCGTCGAGCTGCGCGCCGCTGAGTCCGGCATTGGGCCGCCCCTGGCGGGCTTGTTGCCTGGCATCGGCGCGCGCCACCCGCTGGGCCACTTCGGCGCTGGCCTCGCCCTCGGGCTGGGCCAGCATCTCGGCAGGGTCAACCGCCGTCACCTCGACCTGCAGGTCGATGCGGTCGAGCAGCGGACCCGACAGCCGGCCCTGGTAGCGCGTCACCTGGTCGGGCGTGCAACGACAAGATCGCCCTCGCCCGTTAGTCCGGGCGCCCAGCCAGCCGCATGGGCAGGGGTTCATCGCCGCGACCAGTTGGAAGCCGGCCGGAAAGATCGTCGACCGCGCTGCGCGGGCGATGCTGATCTGACCGGTCTCAAGCGGCTCGCGCAGCGCTTCCAGCGCCGCGCGCGGGAACTCGGGCAGTTCGTCGAGGAACAACACGCCACCGTGAGCCAGCGAGATCTCGCCCGGCCGTGGCGGCGAGCCGCCTGTAGGGGCGCACATATTTCCGGAACTTTCGGAGGAGTAGCCACAATAATCCAGAACATTACCTATGAAACACGATTCATTGGACCGACCACGAACTGCGCCAGTGTTCATCAACTCTGGCCCAAAATGAGTGCCGAAAAGCGGCCAAAAATCCCCAAAAACTGAGTTGGCATGGAGCGCTGGATGCACCTGGATAGGGCAGCCTCATCCTAGGACGCCTGTCGATACAGCGCGGCACGGTTCTGATCAACCAAGCGGGATGCGACGAAATCTCGCAGCGCAGGAACACTTACGGTTCGACCAAGTCGCTCACACAGTTGCGCTCGACTCGCACGCTTCGGCGCGGACTTGCCGACCAGCGTTTCGCAGGCCAGGGCAAGTTCTTCCCGCCAAAGAAGGCCGGCGATCTTGATGGAAGCCTGCAGTGGGTTCTGCTGCGCTTGGCGAACGCATTTCAGTGACAAGCGCCCATCCACATCAAAGGAAGCAACCATCAGACCCCACCATGTTGGGACTGCGCGGGCCCCCGAAGCCGCGAGGCTTGGCCCGGTGACCAACGTGAGTTCGTCAAAGACACCCCCGAAGGCCGAGACCTGGCCGCCAAGCCTGTCCAGGCGGTCGAAATCGCTCTTGATCTCAAAGCCTTCCAGTCGCGATCCGATCCGTGCAATGTCGATTCTTTCGGCGAGGTAGTTGATCGACAACTCCTCCCGAACGACCGCACTTGCGTCGGCGCCTCCGATCAAGAAGGAGCATAGCGCCTCTCTGATCTCGCCTTCAGAGACAGCGTTGGCATTTGTGCATGATTGCATGATAATATGTTATGCAATTATGTCAAGAAAAGCAATGCCAATCGACGAGCGAGTGATTGCCGCAAGGGACTCACTCGCCCAGTACATCGAGCGCGAGAAGACGAACACCAACGCGCTCGCCACTCGCTGCGGGGTTCCGCAGTACACCCTATGGCGCTTTCTGGCCGGGAAGACGAAGTCCATCCCGTCTTGCCTGACGCAAGTTCTTAGTTATGCAGGGATTGAGGTGGGGGGCATACAAGCCCCCGTGCTGAGGAACGACGAGCGTCTGCAGCGGGCGCTGGCATCGGCGTGGGACGGAACACCGGACGGTGTTCGGGTCCTTGTCCAACTGCTGGAAGCAATAGGGCCTGTCTTGCGATCGGTAAGAGAACGATCGTGCCCATAGCCGCCGTCGCACTCGTCTGCATAGTCGTAGCCATCGCAGATGGCGACACGCTCACAGCTCGCTGTGAGACGGCAGTTGGCCAGGAAAACCTCAAAGTCAGGCTGGCCGAAATCGAAGCGCCTGAGAAGGGACAGGCGTTCGGTGCTCGCAGCAAGGAGCACCTCGCCGAGCTGTGCTTCCAGAAGACGGCGACCGTGCCGCCGCGAACGAAGGACCGCTACCTTACCCGACGCTTGGAAGGCGTTGGGCCGTACAGATTCCTGGGCGCTTCGCGGCAACGAGAAGTGGGCCGGAGTGGCGGCTTCGGCGGGCTTGGTTGCGGTGACGTGCTTGCCATCCCAGCCACTTCGGGTGGCCAATTCAAACCTGCTCCTCCCCGAGGGCTCCCACTTAGTTCTGCCGGCGGAGCAGATCGTGGACGGCTGCGATCACGACTCGATCATCGTTGTCGAGAACCTGGAGCCGTTTCGCCGGTGCGGTCGCTGGCACAAGCGGTATCTGGGTGCGCGAGGCGAACATCCTCTATTCGTATTCCGGGGCGAGAAGGACGGAACACGTGCTGACGCGGTGAACGCGCTCCTGCGGCGGACTTCCATTCCTGTGTTCGGTGCGTTCGATCTCGATCCAGCAGGCCTGGGTTCTGCGCTGACTTTGCCTCGCCTGGATGGCTTGGTTGCCCCGGGCGCGCAGGAGTTGGAAAGTCATCTACGGACAAACCGAGAAGCGAGCAGCGGGCGTGCAGACCTCTATCAGAAGCAGTATGCACACTGGGCGCCGTCGCTGGAGCGGACTTCGAACAAGGAAGTCCTGGAGCTGTGGCAGGTGGTACGCCGACATGGCGAAGGCTTGGTGCAGGAGGCCTTCCTTGAGCGCGACAGCTTGGCGCCCATCGGCAACCGAAGGACGCTCCCAGCCTGAACGTCAGGTCAATGCAGCGAAGCGGTCGTTCAAGCGCGAAGATCGAAGACCCGGACCCGACCCACAGCCGCCGTGTGATCTTCAGATCGTCCAGCGGCAGATAACCGAGTCAACCGGATGCTCGGCGCGAAGAGTCATCTACGGCAAGCCGGTCAAAAGAGCCGGAGGGCACGAGATCGTTGGTTGGAGTTGAACCACGCAGTGCTTGCGGCTCATTCGCCCTTGGCCTGCCGGTGTCGCTGGCTGGTAGGTTACCGGTATCGATCGCCATGAATGACGGCCGCCGAAAAAGCAAAGGGCACCGGCTGCACGAGTGCAGCGCGGCGCCCCGGTAGGCGCTGGCCGGAAAGATCAGGCCGTCTTGCGGCGACGTCCCGCCGCCAGGCCCAGCAAGCCGAGCGCGGCCAAGGCCAGCGAGCCCGGTTCGGGAACCTGTGCAGGGGCAACACCGCGCTTCTCATCCCAGCCGGCAGTCAGGTTGACGACTGAGTTCTCCTGGCTGCTTGAGAACGCCCCCTGCAACCAGAGCTTTCCGGTCATGGTGAAACCGTCGGTCAGGTTCATATCCGAACCCGTAACCAACCAGTTCTTGAACAGGCCCTCCGCTTCGAAGGTGCCCGTGCCCAGCGTGATGCCATCGAGCACGACGTCGGTGAGGTACACGTCGGAGCCTGCGTCTCGATCCCCGATGCTGATCTGGAAGGCATTCAGGTCGGCCGCGCCCTTGGTCTTGCCGGCGCCTGCCAACTTGGTCGACCAGCCCGTGTACTCGAGACTGCCGCCGAAAATCGTGGTGACCAGCTTGTCGTTGGCCTGGTCGTACTGGAAGGTGAAGTCGAAGGAAGTGAGCGGATTGTTAGCGTCGGTCATCCAGTTGAGTTGCCGCGCAACACGGTTGCCCGCATTTCCAAGACTCGGTATGCCGAGATAGTTCTCGTCGGCACCGGTCGGCTGGAACGACCTGAACCGGTTGCCCGCCAGCGACTCGCTGGGGAAGCCAGCTTCACCGATGAAGGCATTCTCGGTAATGACGATCGCCGCGTTCGCATCCACCGGAACGCCGATCGACAGTGCCAGTGCGGCGGCGGCGCCGGCGATTGCCTTCATTGCATGCATTTGGAATTCCTTCACAACCAGCGTCACTACCGAGATTGGGTGACTCACTGGAATAGGAAGCATGATTTGGGCCAACACCACTTACTCATGAAGAATCAAAGACTTGTGGTGAGGGGGCGGGGGCGGGGGCGGGGGACTGTAAAGATTTCCGACACTTGCCTGAGTGCTTTTCAGTCCGCTCGGGGCGGGCGCACGGAAGGCGCCAACGCCGTTTGGCAATGCTGCGAAGTGCACGCCCCGTTCGATCACGGCGAGGCGACTGTTCGACGGATCCCGAAGTACAGCAGTCATTCAGATGGCGGCTTCATTGAAGTGGTGTCCGGCCGCTCCTGGCCGAGGGCCGCCCGCCAGTTGACGGCAACGAGCGACGGCAGTCACTCAGATTGCGGTCATTGAGGCTTCAACGGCCGGTCTACCCCGCATACCAGTCGACCAGTGGCGCCGAACGAGCACCGGCATACGACCCATACCAGCCCATCGAAGCGCTCCGAAGCTGCCCCACGACCAGCCCGGATTCTTCACGTTCCGCATCCACGAAGCTGCCGTTCGCGGCCTACGGCAGTCGGCCAGCAACAATCGTTCACACGAGGGGCAGCTGTCCTGCCGCTCAAGCTTGGCGGATGACCTCAGCATGCGCGGCCCGCGGTGGGGTCGATCAAATCATTCTGAGAGCCCTGTACCGCTGGGTCCACAGCCGGCCACCAGCTGCCTGTATCTGGCCCGTGCCGTTGGCCCGATTTTCACGCGATGGCGTCGTGACGGCAAGTGGACGCCGACACACCCCGTGCGCGCTGGGCGGCCAACTCAGAAACGCCTGCACCTCGGCCGCGCCCATGCTTCTAAGTGCCGCATGTCATGAAAGCGGGTGAAGGCCTGAACAGAATGGGCGAAGCCCGCATCACGGCGCACGCATGGCCTCCAGCACCGTGACGGCATCCGCCTGGTTGCCCCAGGATTGGCGGATGTAGGTCGTCACATCGGCCAGTTCCTGGTGGTCTAGCCCGACCGGTGGCATGCCGAAGGGTCTGGGATGGGTCAGCGTGGCCGGTGCGAAACCACCATGGCGAATGACCTGCATCGCGTTGCCCGCATTCGCCAGCGTGACGCTGGGGTTGCCCGCCAGGGGCGGGTAGATGCGTGGTGCCCCTTCGCCCTGCGCGCCATGGCACTGCGCACACTGGTCGGTGTACAGGGCTCGACCCCGCTGATGCTGTGCGGCGTTGACCGCATCGACCGGCCTGGGTTGAGGGGCCGTTGGCCGCCGGGCTGGCAGACTGGTCAAATAGACCGCCGCCGCGCGCAAGTCCTGATCGGTCCAGTGCTGGGTGCTGCTGACCACCACCTCGGCCATGGGCCCGCTGGCCGTGGCATGGGAGGACATGCCGGTGCGCAGCAGGTCCATCAGGTCTTGCTGTTGCCGGGCCAGAGGCACGTCGGGCAGCGGCGACAGATCGGGCGCGAACCAGGGCTGGAGCGGCAGCGCGCCACCCGCCAGTCGGTCGGCTTGCTGCGTGGCGCCCAGCGCGTTGCGCGGTGCATGGCAGGCGGCGCAGTGGCCCAGCCCACGCACCAGGTAGGCGCCCCGCTGCCACTCGGCGGATTGGCCCGGCGAGCTCGGTGTCTCGGGCTCTTTGGGTCTGAAGTACAGCGCCCGCCACACTGCCAACGCGGCCTGGGTGTTGAACGGAAAGCGCAAGCCGCTGGCGGTGGCCGCCTGCGCCACGGGTGCCAGGCTGCGCAGGTAGGCGTACAGCGCGTCGCTGTCGTCGCGGCTGACCTGCGTGAACGCGGTGTACGGAAAGGCGGGTGTCAGCAGGCGGCCGTCGCGTGAACGGCCATGGTGCAGCGCGCGCCAGAAGTCGTCCGCGCTCCAGTGGCCCAGGCCTGTGTCCTCGTCCGGCGTCAGGTTGCCAGCGTAGACCGTGCCAAAGGGTGTTGGCAGCCCGCGACCACCGGCATAGGCCTGACCGCCACGCGCGGTGTGGCAGGCCGCGCAGTTGCCCACGCGGGCCAGGTAGGCACCACGTGCCACTGTGGCGACATCGGCGCGCCGTACCGGCGACAGCGGGTCGTCCGGTGTGCGGTTGAGCCAGACCACCGCCGCCGCAGCCGCTGTCAGCATGCCCAGCAGCGCCAGACCCAGCAGGCGCGCGATCGACCAGCGCCGCGGGGCGTCGGGTGAAGAAGCGGTGCTCACGCGACAGTGCTCCGGGCCACGGTGCACAGGCGCAAGGGCAGCAGATCGTCAGAGGTGGTCATGGTGCGGCGCTGCCGCATGGCATGGGCCAGGTGGAGGGAGGTCTTGGCGCGGCACTGGTGATTGCAGGCAGCGGCTGTGCCGCCAGCCAGTCAGCCACGGCCGTGATGTCCTGCGGCTGCAGGCGCTGCGCCAGCATGGCCATGCAATCTGGTTTTTGGGCGGCCCGCATCCCGGTGCGCCAGGCGCCGAGCTGTGCCACCAGGTAGTCACGCGGCAGGCCCAGCAGCCCCGGAACGGCAGGCTCGACTCCGGTCATGGCCGTGCCATGGCAGCCAAGGCAGGCAGGAATATTCCGGGCAGCATCGCCTTGCTGAACCAGCCGCTGGCCCAGCGCGCGTGAGGCATCCGTGCCCCGGGTGGGCGCGGGTGCTGGGTAGGGCACCTGCAAGGCGGCGAAGTGGCCGGCCAGTTCAGCCAGGTAGTCGTCGCTCAGATGGACCAACAGCCGGGCCATGGCGTCTTGTTGACGTTGGCCGTCGCGGAAGGCCCGCAGCTGCGCTGCCAGGTAACCGGCAGGCTTGCCCGCAATGCGCGGCACGTAGCCCAGCGGCGTGGCCCGGCCCTGTGGCCCGTGACAGCCGGTGCAGGCCAGCGCACGCTGGGCCAGTGTGTCTGGCACGGCCTCGGCCGCCGTGGCGCTGGAGGCCAGTGCGACCAGCAGCAGCACGAAAACGACCACCAGCGCCAGCGCCGTGGTGATCAGCGGCAGCGGCTGCAGACGCTGCTGCTCGGCGGTGGCGCTCTCACGCTGGCGGATGCCGAGGAAGCTCCACAGCACGGCGCGCAGGTAGGGAACGACAGACAGGGGTCTGAACATGGTGCTCGATCCGTGAAGTGCACCGAGGCGCTGGACCGCCGGTCCGCCTGCAGTTGGAAGATGTCGGGCCCGGCGTCGTGGACCACCCCATCGCAGTAGCCGCTGGCGCCCACGACCTGGCTGTGGCTGGGGATCGCGCAACGGCTGCCACGGGGGCACGGCGATCCGCAGCAGTCCGCTGCCCACGCCGGCGGCCAGGGCGGCACAACCCGGAGCGACCAGGCTGCGAGCGGGGGGAAGAACAGGTGCTGCGCACATGACTGGATGTTCGCCGGTCCTGGTCTGATCTGTAAGATTCAGTTTTCGCCTACTTCAACCAGATCAGATGCCCGACCGCGGCGCCACCCGTTACGAGCAGCTGGCCGACGAGATGGCGCAAGCCATGCGCGATGGCCTGCTGCAGCCGGGCGAGCGCCTGCCGTCGGTGCGCCAGACCTGCCAGCGGCGCGGCATCAGTCCGTCCACCGTGCTCCAGGCCTACGGGCTGCTGGAGACGCGGGGCCTGATCGAGGCGCGGCCGCGCTCGGGCTTCTACGTGCGGGCGCACAAGCGGCCCGCGCGCGCCCTGCCGAAGGCCGCCGTGCCTCAGGCCGGGGTGACGGCAGTGACCGTCAGCGCGCTGGCCTTCGGGCTGCTGGAGTCGACCCGCGATGCGGCCGTGGTGCCGCTGGGCTCGGCCTTTCCGGCGGCGCACTTGTTCCCGTTCGATGCGCTGGCGCGTAGCGGTGCGCGGGCCATGCGGCGGCTCAAGCCCGCACAGATCACCAGTGCGCTGACGGCAGGTGACCCGGCGCTGCGCCAAGCCCTGAGGCGCCGCTACGCGCTGCAGGGCGTTCCCCTGGCCGAGGACGAACTGGTGATCACCAACGGCGCGATGGAGGCGCTCAACCTGTGCCTGCAGGCCGTCACCCAGCCGGGTGATGTCGTAGTGGTGGAGAGCCCCACCTTCTACGCCGCCTTGCAGGCCCTGGAGCGGCTGAACCTGAAGGCCGTGGAGGTGGCCACCGACCCGCAGACAGGGGTGAACCTCGACGCACTGGCCCAATTGCTGGTGGGCCAGAAGGTGGCAGCCTGCTGGTTCATGCCCAGCCTGCAGAACCCGTTGGGTGCGCTGATGCCGCCGGCGCGCAAACAGGCGCTGGTGGCGCTGCTGGCGCAGCACGGTGTGCCGCTGATCGAGGACGATGTGTACGGTGAGCTGTACGCCGATGTGCGCCGCCCACCGCCTGCCAAGGCCTTCGACCAGACTGGCGGTGTGCTGCATTGCGCATCGTTCAGCAAATGCCTGGCGCCCGGCTACCGCGTGGGCTGGGCGGCGGCCGGCCGTTTTGCACCGACGGTGCAGCGGCTCAAGATGATGAGCTCGCTGGCCACCGCATTGCCGCCGCAGCTGGCCATCGCCGATTACCTGGCTCAAGGCGGCTACGACCGCCACCTGCGCCAGCTGCGCGCCGCGCTGGCCGCCGAGCAACAGCGCGCCCGCCGTTTGATCGAGCGACACTTCCCGGCCGGCACCCGTGTCACGCGACCGGCGGGCGGCTACTTTCTGTGGCTGGAGCTACCCGCCGCTGTCGACGCGCTGGCCCTGCACCACCAGGCGATGGCGCAGGGCATCAGCACAGCGCCAGGTGTGCTGTTTTCGGCTGACCGGCGCTTCGTGCACCACTTGCGGCTGAACGTGGGCCATCCCGGAGATTCGCGGGTGGACGATGCGCTGCGCCGCGTGGGGGAACTGGCCAGCCTGGCGGCGAGCGCGGGCCGCTGACCCTTGCGCGGCTTGCTCGGTCGCAGCGTCATCCCGGCAGGAAGGTGCTGGTCGTCTGCGCCTGCACGCCGGCGCTGCGGTCGTCCACCACCAGGCGGATGGGCACCGTCGTGCCGCGGGGGTGGCGCTGCGCCTGCTCTGCGCTCATGCGCACGGTGACCACCAGGGTGGTGGCACCGGCCGCCTCCACTGAAAGCGTGCCGCGGTGCTGCACGTGCAGCGCGGTGGTGCTGGCGGCGTCACCCGCCAGGGCCTGTAGATGCAACTGGCGCGGCTGCAGGCTGGCATTCATCACCTGCAGCCGGTAAACGTTCTCCACCGCACCGTCGTCAACCTGGCGCGCCAGCACGCCACGGTCGCGCATGGCATTCAGGCGCAGCTCGGGTCGCATGGCCCAGCCCCAGACCATGGCCCCCGCCAGCAGCAGCAGCGAAACGCCGTAACCCAGCACCCGTGGCCGGGCCAGCGTGCGGCGCCAACTGTCCGCGCCTTTGATGTAGGGCTGCATCGCAGCGAAGCGCACCAGGCCGCGTGGTGCCCCGAGCTTGTCCATCACCACGTTGCAGGCGTCGATGCACAGCCCGCAGCTGATGCAGGCGGCCTGCAGGCCCTGGCGGATGTCGATGCCCACGGGGCAGACCTGCACACACAGCGTGCAGTCCACGCAGTCGCCCTGGCCCTTGGCCCGGGCGTCGCTGCGGGCCTCGGCGCCACGCGCCCGGGCACCACGGGGCTCGCCACGCGCCACGTCATAGCCCACCACCAGGCTGCGTGAATCCAGCATCGCGCCCTGGAAGCGGCCATACGGGCAGGCGTGCTGGCACACCTTCTCCCGCAACACGCCGGCATGCAGGTAAGTGGCCGCGCCGTAGAACAGGATCCAGAACGCCTCCCATGGCCCGAAGGCCAGTGCGGGCAGGGCTTGCGCCAGGCTGTGCACCGGCGTGAACCAGCCCACTAGGCTGAAGCCGGTGAGAAGGCTCAGTGCCACCCAGCTGGCATGCTTGCCGCCGCGCCGCAGCAGCTTGTCGGCCGACCAGGGCGAGACGTCCAGGCGCAACCGAGCCAAGCGATCGCCCTCGGTGCGCTGCTCGATCCACATGAACAGCTCGGTGTAGACCGTCTGCGGGCAGGCGAAGCCGCACCACACCCGCCCGGCCACCGCGGTCGCCCCAAACAACAGCAGGGCGCTGAACACCAGCAGCCCGGTGAGGTGGATCAGGTCCTGAGGAAACAGCACAGCGTCGAAGATGTAGAAGCGCCGCGCGTCCAGGTCGAACAGTACGGCCTGCCGGCCGTGCCAGTTCAGCCAGGGCAGACCATAGAACAGCGCCTGCGTGAGCCAGACGAAGACCCAGCGCCAGCGGGCGTAGCGGCCGCTGACATGGCGTGCCTGGATCTTGACCGCGGGCTCGATGCCGCCGCTAGCGGCGAGCGTGGTGACAGGGACCAGCGGGATGATCCGGTGGGTGGTGGACATGGCTTGCTCCTGAAGGCAGCCGGCGTGGGCGCAGCGCCCCGTAGGGGGAGCGGCCCTTCGCCAGCCTTGGGGCAGATCGTCCCCGCCCGAGATCTGAGTGCCAAGATTCAGATAATCTCTAATTCGACCGTATCAGTTGCCAAGTCCTGGATCTGGTCCGATTGCATTGGCGTGTGACCGATGGGTCCGGATCGACGCTGGAACACCGCCACGATGGCGGTGGAGAACATGCTTGCACACTGCGCGGCTGCTGCCGTGGTCGACTGCATGGCAGCACTGCTGGTCGGATAGAACACGCGGCATCTTTCCTTTTGGCGCCGAGAGGCTATCGGTAGGACAGCTTTCGGGCGTGCAAATCGCCACCGCGCAGTTCCGCTTGGGGTCGGGCTGCAACGGCCGACCAATCGGAATCATCGCCGGAAAGCCGGCGTTGAAGGTTCGATGCCCGCAAGCTGCCGCTCGCCGACGAGTCGTTTCGATCTTGCTGCCCGTGGGCGTTTTCTGCTTCAATGACCGGTCGACCCCGGAACTTGAACTTCGCCGATGCCGTCGAGCAAATGGAGGTCCGCGACAGCGGACGTTCACGCTCGCGGCCGGACTACGGCGACAGGTTCGCGATCGAACGACTGCATCCGAAAGTCTCGAACTGGCGCTGCCGACCCGTAGGAGTCGGCGGTGCCTTTCTCAGCGAGCGACTTGTCTCCTTTGGAACTTCGCAGATGCCGCCGAGCAGGTCATGGACGGCGGTCATTCGCAGGTGGCTATTTCCGAACTGGGCAGGGTTGCGACTGAGCAACAGCATCCGCAGGGGGCGTACTCACGCAGCCGACCCATAGTAGTCAGCTGCGGTTTCCTCAGAGCGACCAGCTCTACCTTTGAACTTGACATTCGCCGATGCTGCCGAGAAATGCCGAGCGCTGCTCAAGACAATTGTCGGCCGCCAGCAGAACATGCTGGCGTGCGTGCTGCGCCCCAGCGGCAGGGACCCAGCCAGCGCGGTCAGCGCGCCTCTCAAGCGGCTGTTGGTGCCGCTACGCCGCGCATGGGCCCAGGACGAATACCATCTTGCAAGCGGACTCGGACTCATGCCGCCCGCTCACACGCAGGCCCTGCTCAATGACCGCCAGGCCACTGTCGGCGTCACATTCCTGGCCTCGCCAACGCGTTTCAAATGCCCGCGCCGCCCAGACTGCATGCCCCTGCGTTGCGCACCGCTGCCTGGATCAACCCATCACCCTCGGAGATCGCCGACCAGCAAGCGCCAGCGCCGTGCGCTATGAGTTCGCAACATATCAGGTGCAGCAATGTCATTGACGCGTTTCCCAACTCGCAGATCGCAGAGTCGCTCTCCTATGGAAGCGCTCTTAGCGGAAAGGGCCTGGCAACCTTCGCAGTCGCCAGGCCCACGCCGAAGTCGGAACCTGCCGCTCAGGCGAGCACGAAGCCCTCGTATCCCTTGCTGGCGCTTTCCTTGCACTTCTGCAGGTAGGCTGGCAGTCCACCTGTAAAGGCCAACATCTCGCGCGGCTTGCCCGGGATGTTGGCGCCCATGTACCAGGAATCGGCCCGCGAAAACAGGCCGCCCTCGCTCAACTCGATGGCATACGCGCGCCAAGCCAACTCGGCCTCGCGCGTGGCTTCGATGCGTGTATGCCCATTCGCACGCAGGTATTCCAGGCATTCCACAACTACGTCACCCTGCAGTTCGGCGCACGTCGGCCCGTTGCAGAAGGCCGACGGGCTTTGCGGACCGTAGATGTAGATCAGATTGGGAAAGCCCGCGCAGGCCATGCCCAGATGTGCGCAGGCGCCCTGGGCCCACTTGTCCTTCAGGCTCACGCCGTCGGTGCCGACGATGTCGATTGCGGTGAGCCCGCCAGTGACCGCATCGAAGCCGGTGGCCAGCACCAGCACATCGAGCTCGACTTCACCTTCGCGCGTCAACACGCCTTTGGGCGTGATGCGCTCGATCGGCGATTCCCGCAGGTCCACTAGGCGCACATTGGGCTGGTTGAAAACCTCGTAGTAGTGCTGCTCCAGCGACGGTCGCTTTACGCCGAACGGGTGCAGCGGCGTCATCGGTGCCAGCTTGTCGGCGAGCTTCGGGTCCCCGATGCGCGCGCGCGTTTTGTCGCGCCAGAAGTTGTAGGCGGTGAGGTTGGCTTCCTCATTTGCCAGCACGTCGTTGAAGGTGGCCAGCCAGTAGGCAAAGCCGCCTTCGGCCCACAGCGCCTCGTAGGCGGCATTGCGCTCATGCGGCGATACCTCAAGCGCGCCCTTGTCCTTGAACGTCATGTCGAAGCCGGCAAATGCGCCGGCACGGCGTGCGAAGCGCTCGGGGAACTGCTGCTTCATCTGGCGCGCAGTGTCGGCGTCGATCTTCTTCTGGCGCATTGGCAGCGCCAGCATCGGCGTGCGCTGGAACACCGTCAACTGCGCCGCTTCCTTGGAGGCTTCCTGAATCACCTG
The DNA here is from genome assembly GCA_044377715.1 of Aquabacterium sp. Lineage (GTDB taxonomy): Bacteria > Pseudomonadota > Gammaproteobacteria > Burkholderiales > Burkholderiaceae_C > Pseudaquabacterium. The sequence continues at coordinate 9,812 of JBILYN010000022.1, read as the reverse complement.
CACACCACTGGCGCCGGTGCCGATCACGCCGACGCGCTTACCCTTCAGGTCCAGGCCCTGCTGCGGCCACTTGGCGGTGTGGTGACATTCGCCCTTGAAGCTGTCCAGCCCGGGCAGCGCCGGCACATAGGGTTTGGAGCCGAACCCTGTGCACAGCACAAAGTAGCGCGCGCGCACAATTTCGTCCGAGTCGGTGCGCACCACCCATTGGTTGGCAACACTGTCGAATTCAGCGCCGATGACGCGCGTGTTGAAGCGGATGTCGCGGCTCAGGTCGAGCTTGCGATCGACGTAATGGAAGTATTCGCGCACCTCGGACCAGTCGGGGTACAACTCGCTGTAGTTCCATTCCTGCCAGAGCTCCGGGCTGGAGTACTGGTAGATCGGCCCGGCGGTGTCCACCCGTGCGCCGGGGTAGCAGTTCCAGTACCAGATGCCGCCGATGCCGCTGCCGGCCTCGAGCAACTTGACCGAGTGGCCCAGCTTGCGCAGGCGGTCGAGCTGGTACAGGCCGGCAAACCCGGCGCCGACGATCAGCACGTCCAGCGCCTCCGCCGCGCCGGCCGGGTCATTTGATTTCAATGCAAGTTCAGCCATGTTTCATTCCTTTTGGTTCGAGTAGGTTGGGTGTGGCGTGAAGATCGTCGACTTCAGGCCAGGCCCAGCTTGGGTCGCACCCAGTCCGCCATGCGGCGGATGCCGTCGTCAGCCTCGGACGCGTTACCGCACATCATCTGGAACACGTGTTGCATCTGCGCGAACTCGTCGAGCTTGACGCTGGCGCCCGCCGCCTTGGCGCGGTCGGCGATGCGCCGGCTGTCGTCGAGCAAGGTCTCGGCGTCGCCCACCTGGATGTAGATGGGCGGGAAGCCGGAATAATCGGTGTACAGGGGGTTGGCCAGCGGGTCCTTGGCGTCGCCATTCGGCCCGATGAACAGGCTACCCAGCGCATTGGTGGTTTCGCGCGAGACCAGCGCCTCGCTGGCCTGGTTGCGGTCGTAGCTGTCGCCCGAGGTGTCCCATCCGGCCCAGGGTGACATCGGCAGCGTGGCAGCGGGCAGTGGCAAGCCCTGCGCGCGGGCCGCGGCGATGGTCGTCAACGCCAGCGCCCCGCCCGCCGAATCGCCTGTCAGCGCGATGTGGCCGGGCTCGAGCCCCTCGGTCTTCAGCAGCCAGCGGTAGGCGTTCAGCATGTCGTTCACCGGGCCTGGGTGCGGATTTTCAGGCGCGCGCCCGTAGTGCACGATCAGCGCTCGACAACCCACCGCTTTGGCGATGTGGCCGAACATCTTGCGGTGGCTGTACATCGAGCCGACTACGTAGCCGCCACCGTGTGAGCACAGCAGCACCCGGTCCGCCGCGCAACCCTTGGGCACGGCCCACATCGCCGGGATGCCGCCCGCGTCCACCTCGATGTAGTCCACGCCGCCAGCGTCGACGCCAACGTCGCCCCAGTGGTCGAACAGCCGACGCAACTCGTCCAGCCCCATGTCGGGCTTGGCGGCCATTGCCGCAACCCAGCCCTTGTAAAGAGTGACTATCTCGTTCGATGCTTCGCTTGCCATGATCGTCTCCTTGCCTCGATGCTGATTGACGGGTGGCCGCGGCGCGGTCACCCGGGGTTGCGTATTGCAAGGGTGATGCCTGCACCGTTCATGGCGACGTTCGCCACCCCACCGGCTGTAGCGGACACTCGAGGCCGCAGCGAAATCGCCTGGACGATCAACGACTTGCGTGCGCAGCGTGGCGAGGAAGTGGTGCGCCTTGGCGAACGCGACACGCTGCCGAAGTCGCGCTTCTTGCGTCAGCTTGTCGCAGCAATGAGACCCGTTTCGAGTCGGGCGTAGCGCCGATGCGACTGTGTCGGCTTGGGTTCGTGCTCAGCCGCCGCGGTTGGGTGACACGATGTGCAGCCGCTTCATCTTGCGGTAGAGCGTGGCGCGCGACATCTGCAGCGCCTCGGCGGCCCGACGGGCTTGCCACTGGTGCTGGCGCAAGGACGCCAGCAGAACGTCGCGCTCAGCGCGTTGGCACGGGTTCAGCAAAGCGTTCGAGGCGTTGTCCAGGCCACCCCCCGACGCGGTGCCGGCCTGCAGCGCCGCCGTACCCACCTTGGCCACCACCGGGCGCACCGCCGACGCCGGCGCCACAATCTCGCAGGGAAGATCCGCCAGATGAACGACGCCGTCGCGCTGCAGCGACACCGCGAGGCGCAGCACCGAGCGCAGCTGCCGCAGGTTGCCCGGCCAGGCGTGCTGCGACAGCGCGGCCAGCGCCTCGGCGTCGATGCGTACGGGCGGGCCCTGGGCCTGCGCTTCCTGGCGCAGGATGTCGCCGACCAGCGCTTCGCGGTCACTGCGTTCGCGCAGCGCGGGCAGTTCGATCGTCAGCCCGGCGAGGCGGTAGTACAGATCCTCACGAAAGTGTCCCTTGGCCACCAGCGTTGGCAAGTGGCAATGGGTGGCGCAGATGACGTGCAGATCGACTTTCACCGGTGCTTGCGCGCCAAGCGGGGTGACCTCGCCCTCTGCCATGACGCGCAGCAGCCGGCTCTGCAAATGGCTTGGCATGTCGCCAATTTCGTCGAGGAACAGGGTTCCGCCGCTGGAGCGCTCGATGCAACCGCAGTGCCCCTTGCTGGAGGCCCCAGTGAATGCACCGGCACGGTGACCGAACAGCTCGCTTTCGATCAACGAGTCTGGAATGGCCGCGCAGTTGATGGCCACGAAAGGACGGCCGGCGCGCTTGCTGCTGTCGTGGATGGCGCGGGCCAGCAACTCCTTGCCAGTGCCGGTCTCGCCGGTCAGCAGGATGGCGATGTCGCGGTCGAGCACACGCATCAGTTTGTCGACGTGGCCTTGCATCCGCAAGTCGGCGCCTGCCAGCGTGCGCAGGCTCGGTGATGGCGTTGGCTGCGCCGCCGGGCCGACCGAGCGTGCGGGCGCTTTGCGCGGCGGGCGAAACGAGCCGAAATAGGCCTCGCTGGACTGCATGGTGTGCAGCGCCGTAGGCAGGCCGAATTCGGAGGCCAACCGCGGGATGTCCTCGGCGCGCAGGTCGAACAACCCGTCGATCGGCGCATTCAAGAGCGGGCTGCAATTGCCTCTGCCCAGTTCGAGGCTGGCGCTGCGGTTCGCCGCCACGATGCGCCCATGGTGGTCCAGCGCCAACAGGTGCTCGGCCTGCACATCGAGGAAATGGCGGGCGCGGTTGAAGTTGAGTATCCAGTGGTCGCGGAACCGATCGAGGAAGTGCGCGTTCTCGATGAGCGTGGCGTGGCTGCGCATCAACTCCAGGATCAGCAGTTGGTTGCGCCGGTCGTCGCTGGCCCCCAGCGCGGTGGCGTCGAGCACGCCGACCATGCGCCCTTCGGCGTCAAACACGGGCGCGGCCACACACGAGAACTCGATGTTGGCGGCGCAGAAATGGTCGTCCTTATGCACCGCCAGCGGCGCCTGCTCGGCAATGCAAGTACCGACCGCGTTGGTGCCTTCTTCCGCCTCCGACCAGCACGCGCCGGGCAGCAATCCCAGTTTTTCCCATTGGCGCTGGCGATCGGGTTCGCAAAGGGTTTCGATGCTGATGCCTTCGAGGTCGCTGAACATCACCAGGTAACCTGCCTCTCGCAAGCGCGCATGCAGCAACGCCATGCCATGGCGGACGATGGCCAGCAAACCCTGCAACGGCTCGCGGTGGTCTTTCAGCGAACCCCGGGTCAGCACGCCGATCTTCGCGGCATGGCTGGGTTGCAGCTTGTAGGTCGACGACGAGCGCCGCCATGACCGCATCACCACATCATGGATCGGAAACGCCGCGCCTACGGTGCGGCCATCGATCGTCGAGGCAACGCGGTCGATGTGGTTGGAACGTGAATCTCTGTGCATCGGACACCCTACGAAGTACTCGGCGCGCTGTGCGCCACGCATGACCCTCGACATGAACCGGCATTGAAGGTCAGTCGCCGCTGCCACGCCATTCGCATTGACCCCAAATGAACAATAGAGAAGCGATACAGAAATGAAACGACGGTCTCACATCTGAGACTTGAGAAACTGGATCGCGGCACGATGATGGCCGTCTCCGAACAGTGGTTGGCCGTGCTGCAAGTGGTGCACTGCCCATCACGTGCCACCTGCTCACGCAGCTTGGCATGCCCGCTGTCGCGCCGCAGCGGCAAAGCACCGGACGAGCGCAATGTGCTGGGCACGCCGATGCTGGTTGGCCACACGCGCCATGTGCACATCACCGCGCTCTGCCGCGCGATGGTACTCATCGACGAGACAGCCCGAACCCTCAGGCCGCTGCAGGCCGCTGCATGCACCTACCGCATCGCCTTCGGTCCGCGAGCCAGCGAGAAGGTGCCGACGATGCAGGGTGTCATGCCTAGCCAGAGGGAGCTCAAGCAGAACATAGACAGCCTGGCTTGACGGGACCAAGCACCTTGTGTGTCGTAGCTGGAGTTCATGCAGCGGCTGGCAGCGTTGTTGCCAAGGGCTGAAGCCACTCAGATGAGTGCCCTTTGGGATTTCCCGCCGCTCGACAGCATGCGATGCCCGCACCTCATGTTGCGGCAGAGGAAGTCCATGCGCTGGCCGTCGCTACGGTGCGACTTGCGGACCTGGATCGCTCAGCGCGTGAAGTCGGCGTGCGAGCACGGGATGCGCGTGTCGTCCTATATGCGCATGGCCGTGACCGTCCCCTATGTGAGCCTGTCGCACGGGTCGGATGCGCTGTCACGCGCTGATCATCGCCCCCACGGTCGTCGGCAAGCCGGCTTGGGCAGGCATCGCCGAGCCCGGCTTCTTCTGCGCCAGCGCCACGCCATTGCGCACCGCGATGACCTCGGCGACGATGGACGTTGCAATCTCCGCCGGCGTGCGGGCGCCGATGTCCAGTCCGATCGGGCCGTGCAACCGATCAATCTCTTGCGCCGACAGGTCGAACAGCGCGAGCCGTGCCTTGCGCGTCGCTGTATTACCGCGTGAACCCAACGCGCCTACATAAAAGGCCGGCGACTTCAGCGCCTCCATCAGCGCCAGATCGTCAAGCTTGGGGTCGTGGGTGATGGCCACCACCGCGCTGTGCGGGTCCAGCGCCAGCTCGGCCACCAGATCGTCAGGCATTGCTTTACTGAAGGTGGTGCCGGGTATGTCCCAGCTCAAGTGGTACTCCTCGCGCGGGTCACAGCAGATGACCTCGAAGTCCAACATCAGCGCCATCTGAGCGACCGCGCACGACAGCTGGCCGGCACCGATGATCAGCAAGCGCCAGCGCGGGCCGAATAGCGCCCGCAATTCGCTGCCGTCGAAGTCGAAGGCTGCGCCGCGCGCGACTGACTCGACCGTGACGCGGCCGCTGTTCAGGTTGAGCCGCCGGGCCACCAGCTCGTGGTGCGCGGTGCGCTGCAGCACCTCGTCGATCCATCCGCAATCATGCAGCGGTTCCTGCACCAGCCGCAGATTGCCGCCGCAGGGCAGGCCGAAGCGTGCCGCCTCTTCCTTCGTCACGCCGTAAGTGATCAGCGTGGGTAGCATGACGCGCTCGCCCTCGCGAACGCGGGCTATCAGGTCGTCCTCGACGCAGCCGCCTGACACCGAGCCGACCACGGGCCCGTCGCCGCGCAACGCCAGCAGCGCGCCTGGCGGGCGCGGCGCCGAGCCCCAGGTCTCGATCACGGTGACCAGCCACACGGCATGGCCCTGGGCGTGCCAGTCGCGTGCCTGGGTCAGGACCTGGAGGTCGAGGCTGTCCATGCGATATCTCCTTGTCTTGCCGGTCGGTAGTTAACTGCGGGGATGGATGGCTGTCGAGGCGCACCGCCCTGGCGCAATGCCCGCGCCAGATCGGCCAGACTGTCCAGGTTGTGCATCGGCAGCATGCGGTCGACGTGTTGCAGCAAAGCCTTCACGCCGGGCGCTATCGGCTCGAATTCGTCGAAGCGCAGCAAGGGGTTGAGCCAGATGATGCGGTGCGCCAGCCGGCGCAGCTGTGCCACCACGGCACCCAGATCGCCGCGCTCGTCGCCGTCCAGCCCGTCGGTTGCCAACAGCAAGGTGGCGTTTCCGCCCAGCACGCGGCGCGCCCAGTCGCGGTTGAAACGGTCCAGGCTGGTGGCAATGCGGGTACCGCCCTTCCAGTCGTGAACCTGCTGGTCGGCCTGTTGCAACGCGATGTCGGGGTCGCGGTGGCGCAGGCAGTGCGTGATGTGGCTCAGCTCGGTGCCGAAAGTGAAGGTTTGCACCCGCACATGGCGCCGCGTCAGGCTGTGCACATAGTGCAGCAGAAGCCGGGTATAGCGGTCCATCGAGCCGGAAATGTCCAGCAACACCACCAGTGGCGGCAGCACTTCGCGCGGCTCGCTACGACGGGGAAGCAAGCTCAGCGGCTCGCGCAGCATCTGCTGCAGCGTGCGGCGCAGGTCGATGCGCCCTCGCGTCGCCGGTTGCGTGCGGCGCCGTCGCACCGGAGCCATCGGAGGCGGGAGCTGTTCGACAATGTGCCGCGCGAGTGAAAATTCGGCCGGTGTCATGGTCGCGAAGTCAGCCCGCTGCAACTGCACGCGCGGCGAGGCAGTGAACTGCGTGTCCTGTACCCATTGTTCGCGTGGGGCCGGTGGCCGCACAGGAGAAGGGCCGGAAAAGGCGGCGGCGAGGCGGTTGTGGTCTGGAGGCTGGTGCTTCCTCTGCCTGCCACTGAGCGTGGGCAGGAGTGCGTCCATCATTTGCTCGACGAGCTTGGGGTCGCGCCAAAAGGTGTCGAAGGCGACATCGAACATCGCTTGCTGCTCATGGCGGTCCAGCATCACAGCCGACAGCGCTGCGTGTACATCGTCGCGCCGCGCCACACCGACCCGCTGCAACGCCGTCAGCGACGATAGCACCCGCTCGGGCGAAACCGCCAGCCCGGCGCGGCGCAGCACTCGCGCGAACTCGACAACGTTGGCGGCCAGCATTGCAAGCGGGTCAGTCGAGCCAGCCGCGAGCGCGCAGGTCGTCCAGCAGGCGCGCGGTGTCGCCACGCTGCAAGCGCACGATGTCGTCCTGGTGCTTCAGCAGCACGCCCAGCGTGCGGTCCACCGTATCGGGGTCGAGCCGGATCGCGTTCAGCGCGGCCAGGGCGTTGGTCCAGTCGATGGTCTCGGCCACGCCCGGGCGCTTGAACAGGTCGATCTCGCGCATGCGCTGCACGAAGGCCACGACCTGTGCCGACAGCGCGGCCGGCGCGTGCGGTGCACGCAGGCGCACGATCTCGAGTTCGTGCTCGACGCTAGGAAAGTCCAGCCATTGGTACAGGCAGCGGCGCTTCAGCGCGTCATGGATTTCGCGTGTGCGGTTGCTGGTGATGATGGCGATCGGCGGCGCCTCGGCGCGCACCGTTCCCAGTTCAGGGATGGTCATCTGGTTTTCGGCAAGCAGCTCGAGCAGGAAGGCGTCGAAGGGTTCGTCGGCGCGGTCGAGTTCGTCAATCAGAAGCACCGGCGAACGCGCTTGCGTCAAGGCCTGCAGCAGCGGGCGCTCGATCAGCATGTCGCGTCGGTACAGGCTGCGCTCCATCGCCTGCTCGGCCTCTTCGCTGTCGATGCGGTGGGCCGCTTCTGCCAGGCGAATCTTCAGCATCTGGCGCGCGACGTTCCATTCGTAGGCTGTTTGGGCCAAGTCCAGACCTTCGTAGCACTGCACGCGCAGCAGCTTGCAGCCCAGCAAGCTCGCCAGCGCCTTGGCCAGTTCAGTCTTGCCCACGCCAGGCTCGCCTTCAAGGAACAGTGGGCGCTGCAAGGTCAGCGCCAGAAAGACCGAGGTGGCCAGCCGCCGGTCGCAGACATAGCCCTGGGCGGCCAAGCCTGCGACGACCGCATCGACGGAATCGAAGTTCATAGGTGCGGCGTCGACGGCCTCAGACATGAACAGCTTTCGCATGAACCTGGAACGCGCGGCTGGACGCGGTTTCGCGCATGACCGCCTCGGGGGTGCGGTAGCGTTCGGCCGCTTCACGCTCGGCAGCGGTGTGCAACTGAGCTTGCATGTAGGCGCCAAGGTGCCGCGCGTGGCCGACCACGGCAGCGCCGAACGCGACCCGCTCGGCTTCATAGCGAAGGAGAGCCTGCGGAATGTCGGGTTCTGCGTCCAGCGCCTGGACCAGAGCCAGCGCGTCGCCGGCCGCTTTGGTCACACCCATGCCGCAATGCGGCCGCGCGACGAAGGCGGCGTCACCCAGTAGCGTGATGTGGCCGAAGGCCAGGCGCGGTGAGCAGAGGTCGTAGATCGGCTGGAAGAAGGGCTGCGTGGTGCAGCGGATGACCTCGGCAAACTGCGGCGCCAGCACCTGCTCGGCGGCCGTGCGCATCGCCTGCACCACATCGGCACGGATGCGCTGCGGCGGGATGCCGCCGTCGTGGGTCCGGCCGTCGACATCGGTCTGCAGGTCGGTCAGTATCGCCTCGCCAGCCGGGCGGTACCAGACGAAGTTGAAGCGTCGCCTGCCCACGGCCACGGTGTCGCCGGCACCGGCGACCGGGTAGCCCAGCATCTGCTCGTGCGGCGGCAGGCAAAACGCGAACTTGTCAAAGATGGCCTCGCGCGTGGCCAGGCTGAGATCGGCTTCGTCGACCAAGCCGCGCCATGCGACGTAGCCGGCGTATTCAGGCCGGACTGCGGGCAGCAGAATGGGTCGCAGCGTGGAGCGGATGCCGTCGGCAGCCACCACGAGTTCGCCCTCGATGCTGCGGCCGTCGGCCAATTGCAGCGAGGCGCCGCCATCGATTGGGTGTACGGCCAGCACTTGGGAACCCTGCGTGTACGACGCATCAGGCAGGTGGCTGCGAAGTAACTGGTACAACCGGCCCCACGAGGTGAGTACCTGCGGCATCGACGCTTCAGCCAGGACCGAGCCATCGGTCGCGAGCGTGACCCGCGACCGTACCGTCACGCCGATCGTGTCGTTGAGCCCGACGCCGCAGGCCTGCAGCGCCGTGAAAAGCTCCGGGTGGGTGACGATGCCAGCGCCGCGTCCGGCCAGTTGACCGGTCACCCGTTCGTGCACCTGCACCTGCCAGCCAGCGCGGTGCAGCAGCAGCGCCGCAAACAAGCCGCCCAGTGAGCCGCCGACGATGTGGGCCCGCTTCATGGCTGGGCCTTTCCGGCCAGCGCAGCAGCTTCGGCCGCAGGAAAGTTCAGCTCGACCGTGACACCCGACGGGTCTTCGAAAAAGACTTGGTGCAGCTTCAGCGTCGGCACCGTGCGGTCGCGCCAGACGAGTCTGGCCGCCTGCAAGGTGTTGTGCATGGCGGCGAGCCCTGTGGCAAGGAAGGCGATGTGGTCGACCACGCCGGTGCCCTGGCCCGCCGCGGCGCGGTCGCCCAGGTAGCCCACCAGACCTGATGCGTCGTTCGCGTCGAAGCCGATGATGTGCACGATGCCGAAGTCGCCGTCGTCCGGGCCGTTGTACAGCCATAACCCCGGGAACGGGAACTCGGGCCGGTAGCCGACACGGAAGCCCAGCACCTCGGTGTAGAAGCGGCGCGAGGCTTCCAGGTCGGTTGTCCGGATCGAGTAATGCGCCAGTCGAGTGATCGCCATTGTTTCTCCTGTTGATCGAATGATAACTAGGTTTCGGATTGACGGGATATCAGTGAAAGTCCCAATCCGTAATGATCGATCGATCACTTGACAAACATTTGAGACGACGTCAAAATGATCGGACGATAACCAGATGCCGGCCTCGCTAGGCCGGCGTCCCCACCCAGAGATTGGAGGTGACCATGAAGCCTGCCCCGTTCGACTATGTGCGCCCAGCCACGCTGGACGAAGCCCTGG
>JBILYN010000516.1:0-3025 GCA_044377715.1 Aquabacterium sp. | reverse complement strand
CGATCAGCCTGGGTGATGCTGCCCATGCCCGCGACGATCTGGACCGTGCCGGTCGCTGCCGCGCGGAGGTCGGCTTGGTCGGCAAAAATCACCGACCGACCGGCCAGCACGCTGAGCGCGCCGCCACCGCTGACGATGTCGGCGTTGACCAGGATGTCGGTCGCCGCGTTGATTGTCTGAATCAGCACCCTGCCCGCGCCATCGGCACGGATCGCGACATGGGCATCGCCCGCAGTGCCATCGGCCAGCGTGAGCTTGCCGTTGGTCGAGCGCAACACGATGCTGCCGTTGCCCGTCGTGATCAGGTCGGACTGTGTCGTGCCTGCGCGTTCGCTGGTGCTCGCGTCTGCACTGACCCGCTGCACCGTGACCTGCACGTCGCCCAGCGTCAGTGCATCGCTCTCTAGCAAATTGATACCACCAGATCCGGCACGAGCGCTGAGCGTGGCCACCGTCGTTTCGATCGCGTTGGCACCCACACCTGTCGAGCCGACACCCGAGCCTGCGGCCAGCTTCAAGCTACCAGCCACCACATCGACCAGGCTGTCGCCACCGTCGAGTATCGAACCCGCAGTCGCGGTGATCTCGACCTTTCCCGCCGTGCTCACGCCGCCCAGCGTCACGTCTTGCGCCGCAAGCAGCGCGATGTTGCCGCCGCCCGCGGTGATCAGGCTGTTGTCAGCCTGGACGATGCTGCCGCTGCCCGCGACGACGTCCACCGTCGCGCCGCTGCCCGCACGCAGGTCAGCCAGCGCAGCGAAGACCACGCCTCGCCCGGCCAGCACGCTGATGGCAGCTTTGTCGACAACGATGTCGGCGCTGACCAGGATGTCGGCCGCCGCGTCGATCGCCTCGATCAACACCTTGCCGCTGCCGTTGGCATTGACGACCTTGCCGTCGGTGTTGCCGTCATTCAGCGTGATGCTGCCCTTGCTCGTGCGCAGCACGATGTTGCCGCTGTTGGCAGTCACCAAGTCGAACTGGCTCAGGCCGATCTGCGCGCTGACACCCGCGTCTGCGCCGACCTTCTGCACCGTGACTTGCACCGCCCCCACTGTCAGCGCGTCACTCTCGAGCAGGTTGATGCCGAGCGCGCCAGCGTTGGCACTGAGCACGCCAACCGCCGTCTCGATCGCATTGGCGCCCAAGCCCAGCGTCCCGATACCCAAGCCTGCGATCAGCTTCAGCCCGCCCGCCACCACATCGACATGGCTGTCACCACCGTCCAGCACCGATCCCGCCGTGGCGCTGAGTTCGACATTGCCGCTGGTGCTGACACCGCCCAGCGTCACGTTCTCCGCCGCGATGAGCGAGATGTTGCCGCTGCCCGAGGCGATCAGGCTGCGGTCAGCCTGGGTGATGCTGCCCACGCCGGCGACGATCTGGACCGTGCCGGTCGCCGCCGCGCGGAGGTCGGCTTGGTCGCCGAAGATCACCGACCGACCGGCCAGCACGCTGAGCGCGCCGCCGCCGCTGACGATGTCGGCATTGACCAGGATGTCGGTCGACGCGTTGATCGCCTGGACCAGCACCCTGCCTGTGCCATCGGCGCGGATCGCGACATGGGCCTCGCCTGCCGTGCCATCGGCCAGCGTGATGTTGCCGTTGGTCGTGCGCAGCACGATGCCACCGTTGGCGGTCGTGATCAGGTCGGACTGGATCACACCCGCGCGATCGCTGGCGCTCGCATCCGCGCTCACCTGCTGCACCATGACCTGCACATCGCCCAAGGTCAGCGCATCGCTCTCAAGCAGGTTGATGCCGCCAGATCCGGCACGCCCGCTGAGCGTGCCCACCGTCGTTTCGATCGCGTTGCTCCCACCACCCAGCAAGCCGACACCCGAACCCGCGACCAGCTTCAAGCTGCCAGCCACCACGTCGACCAGGCTGTCGCCGCCGTCGAGTACCGAACCCGCAGTCGCGGTGATCTCGACCTTGCCAGCCGTGCTCACCCCGCCCAGCGTCACGCTTTGCGCCGCGAGCAGCGCGATGTTGCCGCCGTCCGCGGTGATCAGGCTGTTGTCAGCCTGGACGATGCTGCCGCTGCCGGCGACGATCTGGACCGTCGAACCCTTGCCGGCGCGGACGTCGGACGCTGCGCCCAACACCACCCCACGCCCGGCCAGCACGCTGACCGCGCCGCTGTCGACGACGATGTCGGCGTTGACCAAGATATCGGTCGCCGCCTGGATCGACTCGATCAGCACCCTGCCCGTGCCGTTGACGCTGACGGCACTGCCGTCGGTGTTGCCGTCATTCAGCGTGATGCTGCCATTGGTCGTGCGCAGCACGATGTTGCCGCTGTCGGTGGCCAACAGGTCGGACTGCGCCGAACCGATCAAATCCACGCCAACCGCATCCGCGCCGACCCGCTGCACGGTGACCTGCACCGTACCCACAGTCAGCGCGCCGCTGCCCAGCAAGTTGATGCCGAGCGCGCCAGCACTGGCGCTGAGCACCGCCGCCGTCACGTCGATAGCCTTGGCGCCCAAGCCCAGCGACCCGATGCCCGATCCGGCCACCAGCTTCAGACTGCCGGCCACCAGGTCGACGAGTGTGTCGCCACTCTCGAAGATCGAGCCTGCGGTCGCGTTGACCTCGACACTGCCGCCGCTGCTCACCCGACCCAGGATCAAGTCCCGGGCCGCATGCAGCAAGATGTTGCCGCTGCCCGACGTGACGAGGCTGTTGTCGGCCAGCGTCAAGCTGCCCGCAGCAGCATCGACGTCGATCGTGCCCATCGCGCCGGTGCGCAAGTCGGCAGAAGAGCTCAGTCGGATCGCCCCGCTAGACAACAGGCTCAGCGCACCGCTGCCGCTGACGATGTCAGCGTTGGCGACGATGTCATTGCCCATGTCCAGGGTCTGGACCAGCACCTTGCCTGCGCCATCGGCGGCGATGGACGTGCCCGTCACACCCGCCGTGCCGTCATCCAGCGTGATGGCACCACGGGTCGTGCGCAGCACGACGCTGCCGTTGCCGGTCGTCAACAGGTCCGACCGGTTCGCGCCGATGAGTTCGTTGG
>JBILYN010000195.1:0-8524 GCA_044377715.1 Aquabacterium sp. | reverse complement strand
GAAGTACTGGAAAGGCGTGCTGTGGTCGCCGTCGTACTTCGTCGTCAGCGCAGGCGGTGCGCCCCTGGAAACCATCAAGGCTTACGTCGAGGCGCAGCGCGCGCCCTCGGCACCGTCAGCAGCCCTCGCGGGCTGCCCCTCCACCTCCCCTGCATGAATGGCGGGGTTTCGCGGGAATTCCGATGACCAAGAATCCGATTCTTTTTTTCACCTGGGGCGGCGCCCTGCTGCTGTGCTGCATTGTGACGTTCAGTTACATGGAGGAAACCTACGGTTTCGACCAGTTCCACGAAATCGACTGCGACACGGCATCGCCGCGCAATTGCAGTCCTTCTGGGCGTCATGTGCTGGTGATACGAACACCGGCGGCGCCCAAGCGCGAGGCCAGTGTTCGTATCGAGGTCTACCGCGAGGATGGTCGTCTTGAATCCAGGGTTGACCTGCCGGGCTGCAAGATCCCGGATGCCAACAACTTTGCCTGTCGCAAACCCGCTGGTGCATCGATGGATGCCGGAAGGACTTCCGGGGAGGCCCTCTGGACCATGGCGCAGGGCAAGCTGTTCAACAACGCGGATGTGGTGGGCAACAAGCATTACTTCAACGGGCACCAGTTGTGGCGCAACCGGCTGTTGTTCGGCAGCTATGAACTGTAGGCCTCGAGCATGAAGACTATCCTGGACAAGCTGGTCGCATTCCTGAAGTCACTGTTGAAGTGGAGCGCGCTGACACTGGTGCCGCTGGCTGTGCTGTTTGTCGTCGGTGAGCAGGTGGAGTCTTATCGACTGGGTGCGATCGCTGCCTGCGAAAGTGCCAAGGACGCTCCGAACTGCATGCGACAGAAGGGCTATCTGGCGGCCACGCCTTTCTACCCCGACATCACGCGGCGCGTGCTGGGTGCTTATGCGCGCAAGCTCGGTGGTGCATTCGGTGCCTCCTATGCGCCGCCCGCGCCACCGAGCGCAGAAGATTAGGTGACCGCAGTGCAAAGGTTTCGCGCTCGCTCGTTTCATGCGGGTCTTGTCTTGTCGGGATTGCTGTGTCTGGCGGCATGCTCAGACTATGACCGCGCTCGCAACGCCTATGAAGGCGGCGACTACACGCTGGCGATTTCTCGCTTTGAGGCCCTGGCGGTCAATGGCGACACGAAAGCCCAGTACGACCTGGCGCAGATTTATTTCCAGGGCATAGGCACGGCCAAGGATTCACAAAAGGGTTGGTACTGGCTGTTGTCGGCCGCCGGCATGGGCAATGTGGCTGCGATGGTTCAGCTCGGCGCCTTGTTCGAAAGCGGTGTCGGCGCGGAGCGCGACTACGCCACCGCGGCGCAATGGTACTTGCGTGCCGCGCGCAAGGGCGACGCCGTGGCCCGCTTCAACCTGGCGCTGATGTACTACAAAGGCATAGGCGTTCCCAAGGATGAGGTCGCAGCGTTGGCCTGGTTCAGGCTGTCGTTCAAGGCGGGATCCGCTGCGGCACGGGACCGCGGCGACGAGGTCGAGCGCGAGCTGACCAAGGCCGAAGTGCAGCGCGCCGACGAATTGATCGAAAGGCTGGCGCAGGCCGCCGAATGACGCATGGCTGGCGAGGATAGCGGCCAAGAGCGTTCACTCGAGCCCAGTGAACGCAAACTCGAGAAAGCGCGCGAGGAAGGGCGATTCCCGCAGTCAAGAGACCTGAGTTTTTTCCTTCTACTCAGTATCGCCGCTGTGGTGGTGGCTGTTGGTGGCCCACGACTGTGGTCCGCGACCGTGCGAATGATCGTCGAGATGCTGCACTTTGACGGTCGCGAAAATCCTCTGGATCACCTGAAGCGCTGGGCTCAAGGTCCGCTGCTGGATTTCGGCCTCTGGTTGCTGCTCTTGATGGGGGTCGCTGCATTGGCCAGTGCGCTGGCGCCACTGGCGCTGGCCAAGCTGCGGCCAGTCTTTGCGCTGCGCTTCGACCTCAGCCGACTCGATCCTCTGGCCGGCTTCAAGCGCATGTTCTCCTCCCGCAACCTGTTTGCGCTGGTCAAGGCGATTTTGGTCACGCTGGCGGTGATCGGTGTGGGCACGATCTACTTCCTGGTGCAGCGCGACAGCCTGCTGCTGCCGCCATCTGCTTCGCTGCCTGCGGCGCTGGCCAGACTGTCGGGTGTGTTGAGCAGCGGTCTGCTGTGGTTGGGGGTCGTGGTGTTGGTCATTGCCACGATCGACGCCAGCTTTCAATGGAACACATTCCGCAAGGAGATGCGAATGTCGGCGCAGGACCAGAAGGACGAGACCAAGGAGAGCGAAGGCTCGCCCGAGATCCGGGCCAGGGTGCGGTCACTGCAGCGCGAAGCCTCGCGGCGCCGGATGATGTCGGCGGTCGAAAAAGCCGACGTGGTGGTCGTCAACCCGACCCACTACGCGGTGGCGCTGCGCTATGACCGCGACCTGATGTCAGCGCCCACGGTGATCGCCAAAGGGGTCGACGATGTGGCCTTGCGCATCCGGGAACTGGCCAAGGAACACGACATTCCGCTGGCCGAATCGCCGCTGCTGGCGCGCTGGTTGTCAGCCCATGTCGAACTTGGTGATGCCATTCCGCCGGGCCTGTACGCAGTGATCGCGCGGCTGCTGGCCTGGGCCTACGACAGCCGCAACGGCGTTCATATGCCGCTCACACTGGCCTCGCTCGACACGGACTTGCCCGACCCGCCCTGAGCTTCAAGCAGTTGCCAAAGGTGGCGCTCGAAATCGGTGGCTTCGCCCGGGTTGACCATCATCGCCGCCAATTGTTCGCGGTCGGCCAGTTCGGCAATCTGGAGCATCTGTCCGACCAGCATACGGTATTGCTGCAGTGCCACTTTGGGTCGATCCCGCACCAGCGCGAAAGGGATGCCGCCGTGGCCGGTCTGCTCGTGTTCTCGTTGCTGCCTGGCACGTTCGAGGATGCGCGTGACCTCTGGCGCCGACAGGTGCAGGCGCGCCGCTTCGCGGTCAATCAGATCTTGCTCTTCCGCCGTAATTTGTCCGTCTTCGAGCATCTTGTAAAGCTCGTTTTGCATGGTTTCACGCTCGATCCGCAACTGGTCGTTGAAAGACGAAGACAGCACCGCAGCCGGCACCGCAAAGATGCCGATGCCCAGCAAGGCCAGTATCACCGTGATCAGTCGTCCCGCAGGGGTGATCGGACTGATGTCGCCATAGCCCACGCTGGCCAAGGTGATCACCGACCAGTAGATCGACTGCGGGATGTTCTCGAACTTGTCGGGTTGCGCGTCGCGCTCGAACAGGTAGCCCAAGCTTGCCGCCACCACGACCAGCAGCATCATGATGAAAGCTGATGCGGCGATCACCGGCCACTCGCGCTTCATCGCCGCGTACAAGGTCTGCGTCGCACCGGTATAGCGTGTGAGCTTCATCAACCTGATCAGGCGAAACACCCGCAAGAAGCGCAAGTCGAACAGATGTTGCAGAAAGGCTTCGAGGAAGAAGGGCACGATGGCCAGAAAGTCGACGATCGCTGCCGGCCCGGTGGCGAACCGGTAACGTCCCGCCAGCCAATGCTTGAAACGGGGTTGTTCGACGCAACTGTACAAGCGCATCATGTACTCGGCGGTGAAGACGCTGATCGCCACAGCGTCGAGCACGACGAATTCGACCGCCAGATCGCGGTAGATCGATTCCACCGACTCAAGCACCACTGCCACGACCGAAATCAACACCCACGCCATGATGTGTAGGTCGAAAAAGACGTGCAACTTGCCGCCGAACTCGCTTGGCGACACCAGTGCATGCACATGCTGGCGGAACGTGCGGCCGCGGTTGAGATCCCGAAACTCCTTGATCGCCGGCACCAGAACCCGGAACAGCTTGAACAAACGCAGCAATCGCAGAATCCGCAGCATGCGCAGGTCGGTTTGAATCGGCAGCAGCAAGGCCGCATAAAAGGGCAGGATCGCCACCAGGTCGATCAGCGCATAGATGCTGAAGACATAGCGCAGGCGCGGGAAACGCGAATTGGTGAACTCGGCGTCCTCTGGTGCGAGGTAAAACCTCAGCAAATACTCGACCGAGAACACTGCGATCGAGAACAGGTCGAAACCATGGAACCAGGCTTTGTAGTTGTCGTAGATCGCGGGCACATTTTCGAACACCATCGCCAGCAGGTTGCCGATGATCAGCACCGCGATGTAGCCGTCGAATCTGGCTCGCAGGTTGTCCTTGATGTTGGGGTCGAGCAGCCAAGCGTAGATCAAACGCCGAAAGCTCAGGCCCGGCGGGAGTGTGTGGACAGAACTGTGCATGATGGCGACGCCATCGTCGGTCGCGCGCATCAGAATTTCACCTCTGCGACACCACTGGGCGTGAAGCCGTGGCCACACACAGTCACTCGCAATAGAAGCTCATCGTGGATCGGTTCGTGCTCGTCGATGGGTCCATAGGCGATCACCAGGGCGTTGCCGTTCAGACCGCTGACGCCTTTTTCAACCACGATGCTGCCCATGGTGTTGAGCAGACTGCGGTCGCATTTGCTGCTGAACACCAGCGACGTCGCGTGGAGCGGATTTTGTACCCCGTGCATCGCTTGGCCAGGGCCTTGCAGCGCGCGCAGGCAGTTGGCCCAGTTCAAACGTTCTGTCGGTGCAGTGGGTTTATCTCGGCCGCAAGCGGTCGGCACCACTGCGGCCCCGGCAGACCGCTGCGCTTGCGCGGCCTCGACCCATTTGACAAAGGTGCTGGCTGTTGCGCGCACTTTCTCGATTTTTGTGATTTCCTGGTAACTGCCGTAGCCCAGATACCACACCGTCCCGAGCAAAGTCAGCAGAAGTGCGACAAACGCGGCATCAAAACCAGTGAACATCCGTGGGGGATGGGTCGGCATGGGTACTTCTCCTGGGGGTGGAGGTGACGTTGCGACGGGTGGCGGTCATCAACCGGCATCAACTGCTGCAAGCAGTTCGGGCTCTGTGGCGCTTGCCGGCACAGGCTGCAGATGCGCGACCTCACGCTCCACGTTGCCCAGCCGCTGTTCCAGGCCTGGAATTCGCAGCATCGGCTCTGCTGCATCGCTGAGGCTCTTGCGCACCTGCTGCTCCACCTCACCACGAATCTCTTCCAGTCGCCGCTGGGTGGTCTTGAGCTCGTAGAACAGAATCATCGCCAAGGCCAAAAAAGCCAGCGCACCGATGATCAGGAAGGTTTCCATTTGCAGATCAGCCTTTGGGACAATGAGGGTTCAGTTGGATAGAAAATCGGCTGGAAATAGCTTCCTGTCGGTGCTTGAGCGATGGCCTTGGGTGGATTTTCCTAGCCTTGTCGAGCATGGCTACACTCTCTAATTAAAAAGAGTTTACACATAAAACATGTCTTTAGGAGTCGTAAACGTAATCTGCTGGTGTTTGTGGGCTGCCGAAGGCTGGCCTGCTGTTGCGGTGCGGCTTCGATGGCTGGCACCGAGTTGGGCCGCGGCCAAGCCTTTGGCCATCACCTGGGCGGATCGATGACCGATGGATGGGCTGTTGCCAAGCGCTGGCCAGTGCCGGCCTTGCTGTGCTGGGGCATGGCCTGGGCCGCTTGGCTGCTGCTGCAGCGTGCCGGCGTTGCTGCCGAATGGGCGGCGGTCGCCTCGATGGTCGGCAATTTTGCGCTCAGCCTGGCGGTGCATCGGCGCTGGCGGCAACTGATGGTTGCACTGGGTTTCCCGCTGTCGATGTTGCTGGTCGCCCCTGGATTCGGCCTGCCGGCGTGGGCCTGGTTGGGCTTGCTGCTGGCGCTGGTGGGTCTGTATCCGGTGCGGGCTTGGCGCGATGCCCCTTGGTTCCCCACACCGCGGGGCGCACTGCGCGGCCTGGCGCAGAAAACCCGGCTGCGTGGTCGCAGTCCGCCGGCGCGGATCCTGGACGCTGGCTGCGGCCAAGGCGCCGGATTGGTCGAGTTGCGCGCCGAGTTTCCGGATGCGGAACTGGTGGGCATCGAGTGGAGCCGGTCATTGCGCTTGCTGTGTGCCTGGCGCTGTCGATGGGCGCGGGTGCGGCGAGGCGACCTGTGGGGCGAATCTTGGGCCGACTACGATTTGGTCTACTTGTTTCAACGTCCCGAGTCGCTGGCCCGGGCGATTGAAAAGGCTCGCCGCGAAATGCGGGCCGGCGCCTGGTTGGTGAGCCTGGAATTTGCCGACCAGGCCACGCCAGCCACGACTGTGTTGCGCCACGCGGGTCAGCGCCCTGTGTGGCTCTACCGCATGCCTGCGGACGGGCGGCGCCAGCGCGTCGATCTTTGACCCTCGGCGCGAGAGCGCCAGTTCAAGCCGTTTTGGGTTCAGTCTGCGCTGTCGCGGACCGGTTCAACGCAGCGAAGATCTTGGTCAGCAGCACATCGCGCTCGATCGGCTTGGTGATGTAGTCGTCCATCCCTGCAGCGACACAGGTTTCTCGGTCACCCTTCATCGCGTATGCCGAAACGCCAATGATCGGCAAGCTGGCGAAGTGTTGCTGGCCCGCGCCGCCGGTTTTGGCCAATGCGCGGATCGCGCTGGTCGCGTCGATGCCGTTCATCACTGGCATCGAGACGTCCATCAGCACCACATCGAAGGATCGCTCGCTGACCGTGCGCAGTGCGGCCTCGCCATCGGCTGCGCAGTACACCTGCATCTGTTCCTTGGTCAGCCAAAGCTCGAGCAGTCTTTGGTTGACCCGGTTGTCATCAACGACCAGCACGCGCGCACCCTCGAGCGTGCGCGTCAAGGCCGGGTCCAAGGGCTGGGTTTCGAGGAACGGCGACATGCCGTGCGCGACCTGGCACCGAACGATACAGGTGAAAACGCTGCCACCACCGCTGCGCTGGCGAACGCTGGCGCTTCCGCGCATGCGCTCGCAGATCTGGCGGCACAGATAAAGCCCCAGGCCGGTGCCGCCATACTGGCGTGTGGTCGCTGCCGAGGCTTGTGTGAAGGCATCGAAAACGGCATGCGTCCGCTCGGGTGCGACGCCGATACCGCTGTCCTCGACGAGCAGCCAGAGTTCGCAGTCGTTGGCATCAGCGTCGGCTTCGACCGTGCGCACCTCCACCCGTATCTGGCCCTGCGGCGTGAATTTCAGAGCGTTGTCGACCAGGTTGTTGATCACCTGGCAGATACGGTAGGGGTCGCCGAGCAGCATGCGCTGCGGCGTATTCCAATGCACGCTGAATCCCAACCCTTGCTCGGCGGCTCTGTTCGCGAATGGCCGCAAGGCTGCGCCGAGTTGCTCCTGCACATCGAATGGAATTTCCTCGAGCTCGAGCTTGCCTGCCTCGATCTTGGACAGATCCAGCAGGTCGTTGAGCAAGACGCGCAACAGTTTGCTCGAACTGCGGGCCGATCTCAGCAACTCACGCTGCTCGGCGTCGATCGGTGTGCGCTCGAGCAGATCCAGCATGCCAGACACATTGTTCAGTGGGGTGCGGATTTCATGACTCACCGTGGCGAGCACGCGGTTTCTGGCCAAACCGTACGAGAGCGCCTGGTCCAGTTCGGCTTGTAGCTTGACCGCGCAATCTTGGGTGACCGGCCGGACGCAGCCATGGATGCACAGCATCTTGCGTCCGCTCCAGTCGATCGGGGCCAGCATGAGCTGTACCGGCTTCATGGAGCCATCGGCTTGTTTCAAGGTTTGCCACGCGTGTTGCAGGCTGGCGGTGTCAGCGTTGCTTGAACCCGGCAGCGCGGCGAACAGCGCATCGACCTCGGTCCGGCGCTCGGCGGGCGCGAAATCGCGCATCTCGGCGCCGATGATCGTGGCGGCAGGTCGACCGGTCAGGCGTTCCGCTGCGGGGTTGGCCAGCACGACCCTGCCGGCGGCATCGCAGATGAACAAAGCTTGCGGCGATGCGTTGGAAATACGGCTGACCAGATCGCGCGTACTCTGTCGCTGGCTGGCGCACAGTGTTTCGCGCTTGGCCTCGGCCTGAGGCGAGCGATGAAACCACTGCGTCAGCGCGGCGATGCGGCCGAACAAGCGTTTGATCCTGTCTCTTGGGGTTTTTTGATGGAGTGGATGCATTGGCATGTGCTGGCACTTGGACTTCAGGTGCACGGGACAGGATCGATGACCGCCCGTCACTGAGAGCCAGTGTCCTTGCCTGACCCAATGGATATCGGCGGAGCGTCCCCCAGCTTTAACGGGTTTGGCACGAGAGATCGGCTTGCGCCCGTGGCAGATCGACCGGCATGTCTACCCCCTGGATCGATTGCCAGATCACCTCGACCTGGCCCATCTGACGGTGCCCACACCGTCGGCAGATGTCTGAAATGAAAGGGATTCCAGTAACATTTCGAATTGGGTTCACAACATCGTGCGTAATGCGCGCTTTGCGCGAGTTCATGGCGCTGCTGCACGATAAGGTAGGACATGGTTCGACGCGTGCTCGCGTCGATGTCGCGCCGCATGACTTGACCGGAGGGCTGCTATGGGCGAGGTGCCTGACAAGCTAGGATTCGACGATTTGCCAATTCTTGACGCGGACTGGGTCGTTCGCGACATGGGGCATGACGTCGAGGGCTACCGTGAGGTGGCAGC
>JBILYN010000515.1:0-3033 GCA_044377715.1 Aquabacterium sp. | reverse complement strand
AAATGGACTGGCAGCACCGATGGCGTGAGCGAGTCAGCGCTGATTGGAAATGTGCTTTCCCGGCAATATCCAGAATACTCGGAAGACCCTTGGATATCTCTCAGTGGCGGTCATTATGACGGGATTTCCAATCAATTTATTATATGGGGAGAGTCGGATCTCAGAGGCGACCAATCTGCCCTCAAAAACTCGCATGGAGGCATCAATTTATATATCAGGAGCAATAACGCTCCGACGGGCAGCGTGACGATTGCCGGCATAGCTGTGCAGGGACAGACCCTGTCGGCGTCGAGCACCCTTAACGATGTCGATGGCATGGGTGCGATCAGCTACCAGTGGAACGCGGCAGGCACCAGCATCAGTGGTGCTGTTGGCAACACATTGGTTCTTGCGGAAGCGCAGGTTGGCAAGAGCATCACCGTGACGGCGAGCTATACCGACGGACACAGCACCTTGGAGTCGAGGACGAGCAGCGCAACAACTGCGGTAACGAAGCCGTCGCTGCCTGCCACCTACTTGATCAAATCCGGTAGCCCTAGCTTCAACGAAGGGGAGACCGCCACATTCACCTTGACGACCACCAACGTCGCGGTGGGTACTTCTGTCCCGTATGACTTGTCTGGCGTCAGCGCTGTCGATATCACGGCAGGATTGCTGAGTGGAACTGCGACGGTGAGCGCCGGCGGCACCGCGACAATCGCTGTTCTGCTCGCCGCAGACCTGCTGACCGAAGGTGCTGAGACTTTGACTGTCACAGCGGGCGGTGCCAGTGCATCGATCACCGTCAACGACACGTCCAGGACACCGGCCACCACCAACCAAGCGCCTACGGGCAGCGTGACGATCATCGGTGCGGCAATGCAAGGTCAGACGCTGGCGGTGACCAACACCTTGGCAGATGCTGATGGCTTGGGCGCGGTCAGCTACCAGTGGCGTGCAGCGGGCAGCAACATTGCTGGCGGCACAGCCAGCAGCCTGGTGTTGACCGAGACCCAGGTCGGCAAGGCCATCTCGGTGGTGGCCAGTTACACCGATGGTCGTGGCACTGCCGAGTCGATGGCGAGCAGCGCGACCGCCGCGGTGGCCAACGTCAATGACTTGCCGACGGGCACCGTGACGATCAACGGCACCGTCGCCAAAGGCCAGACCTTGGCGGCGTCCAACACGCTGGCCGATGCCGATGGCCTGGGCGCCATCAGCTACCAGTGGCAAGCGGCGGGCGTCGCCATCGGCACCGGCAACACCTTGTTGCTCGCCAATGCGCAGGTTGGCAATCCGATCACGGTGACCGCGAGCTACACCGATGGTCACGGCAAGCCTGAGTTGATCACCAGCAGCGCAAGCGCAGCGGTGGCCAGTGCGAACAGCGCCACCGCTGACAGCTTGACAATCATCGGCGTAGCCACCCAGGGCCAGACGCTGACCGCCATCCTCACGTTGGCCAATGTTGATATTGATGGGGTGATCAGCTACCAGTGGCTGGCAGCCGGCAGCAAGCTCAGTGGTGCGATTGGCAACACCCTGGTGTTGACCGAGGCGCTGGTGGGCCAGGCGATCACCGCAGTGGCCAGCTACACGGTCGCCTTGGCCATCCCTGTGATCCCGCCCGGCGAAGCCGTCGGGATCACCCCTAGCAGTTCCGATCACGCAGGCGAAAACGATCCCGTTCTTCCAGGGATAAGGACGCCCACGCCTGTGTCAAGGAACAGTGGGCAAACGGCCGCGGTGGCCAACCTCAACGATCCACCCACCGGCAGCGTGACGATCAGCGGCGGCGCCACGCAAGGCCAAACGCTCACGGCTGCCAACACGCTGGCCGATGCCGACGGTCTGGGTGCGATCGGGTACCAGTGGCAAGCCAATGGCCTGCCCATCTTCGGTGCGACAGCCAACACGCTGTTGCTGGGTGCTGCCCAAGCCGGCAAGGCCATCAGCGTGCGGGCTGGCTACGTTGACGGCCATGGCACGCCTGAGGCCGTGGCTTCGCTGGCGGTGCTGGTTGCCACCGCAGGCATGGCCATCGATCTGCAGGCCTACAGCTGGAAAACCCACACGCTGCTCAGCGCAGTGGCCTTGGGCGACGGCGGCCGCAGTGGCAGCACCGATGCGCTTGGCGCGGTGAAGATCTTTGATGCCAACGGCGCCGCGTTGACGGCCAGCCGGGTGGTCCCTAGCGCGGAGTTGGCCGATACCAGTCAGGCCGTGAACCTGCAGGACGCGATCGCGATTCTGAAGATGATCGTTGGCCTAGACGTCAACGGCGCGGGCAAGGCGCTGTCGCCTTACCAAGCCTTTGCGGCCGATTTCGACGGCAACGGCAAGGTCGAACTCAGCGACGCGATCGGGGTGCTCAAGCATGTGGTCGGGCTGCCGGCGCCGGATGTGCAGTGGTTGTTTTTCAACGAGGCGGATACCTCGATGCCAGGCAAGTCCAGCCTGAGCCCGGGCGCTATGCCCGCATTGACCGCCACGCTGGCGGCGACGGGTGCGACCCATGTCGGCCTGGTCGGCGCGCTGCGGGGCGATGTCGATGGCAGCTATGGCGGCGGTGGGTCGCAGAGCCTGGACCTGGCTTACTTCCAGCGCCTGGGTGCGGACATGGGTCTGAACCTGACGCAGTTCGGGGTGTATGGGCCGTGACACGCAGCGCAAGCCGCTGGCGTGTCAAATCGGGGCGGTCGGCCGAGCAGTCGGCCGAGCAGTCGCCAGTGATGTCTGACGGGTCAAGTCGGGCGCTATTCATGACCGTGCGCTGGCAACCGTGTTGACTTCGCGGACTGCCGGCGCATGTCGGGCGAATGTCGGGCGAATGTTGAGCGTTTGTCCGGCGTCGAAACAGTAGATTCGACGGCGCAGCCGACTTCTGTTCATCCACACAGGGACCAAGAATATGGAATCTACGCTGAGCGTTGCGGACTACCCAAGCGCGCCACAGACGACCGATCCGCGCATTCCGCCGCGCGATCACGTTGTGGTGCGCGACCTGATCGAGCGCTGGAACCGTGAATGCCCGGAAAAAGTGTTCGTCAAGTT
>JBILYN010000186.1:0-9110 GCA_044377715.1 Aquabacterium sp. | reverse complement strand
GGTACTCGCCCCATTGCCCGTGCAAAGCGGGCAGCAGCAACTGCTCCGACACCGCCTGCGGGTCGTAACGGAAAAAGTGCTCTGGCAGCGCGGCGTCGGCCTGCACACAGCCCAGCCCTTGCGGGGCGAGCCGCGATTCCCAACTCGCCGCTGGCGCGCCGGCAAACATCTGGCCGAGTGCCGCGACGATAGAGTCGCCACCCTGGCGCGCGCTGTTGAAATCGATCGCCGACAGGCCCGCCATCGCCCCGCCCAACAGCGATTGCAAGCGTCGCCACTCGTCCTCGCGTGCGATGGCCAGGAAGATCCAGCCCTGGGCGCAGGGGTACAGACGCCAGAGCGGGTTCAGGCCGAAACCCTCGCGATCGGGCAACTCGCGATCGGCCTTGCCGGGGAAGCGCAGCGCATCGTCGGCGTTGGCCCAGGCATTGGCGCCGAACATGTCGACGAAGATCGGCTGCCCGACGCCATGGCGGCGCTGTGCGGCGAGCCCGAGCAACGCCGCTGAGCAGATCACCATCGAGGTGTTCGGGTCGGGGTTGACATCGTTGGCGCGCATCAGCCGACGCGCGGTCTCGCGCAGCGCAGGCAGGCCCATCAACTCGGCAGACGGCGCACCACCGATCTGCTGCAACACCCCGCCCATCGCTGCGCCGGGGATCGGGTGGGTGGACGGGCGCAGCGCGCCCGGCCCTGCCGGCCCATAGCCATTGGCCGAGACATAGACCAACTTGGGGTTGATCGTCGCCAGCGTCGCATAGCCCAGACCGAGTCGCTCAGGCACCCCCGGCCGGTAGTTGTGGATGAAGATGTCCGCGCCCGCCACGAGCTGCTGGGCGATCTGCTGCGCCCGCGCCTGCTTCAGGTCCAGGCTGATCGATTCCTTGCCGGTGTTGACCCGCGAGGCACCCAGCCCTGGTGCCATGCTGCGGAACGGGTCGCCCTCGGGCGGCTCGAACTTGATCACGCGCGCGCCCAGATCGGCGAGCAAGGAAGCGGCGAAGGGCGCGGCGATGATGGTCGCCGCCTCGACCACCGTCACACCGTGCAGCGGCGGCTTGCGCACTGCCTTGCGCGCCGCTGCCCGCGTCACCGGCACGGCCATCGCGCTCGGGCCTGGCCAGCCCGCCAGCAGCTCCGCCGTGTGCTGCCCGACCGCAGGCGCCGGCGCGCCGACCGTCCCCGGCGTGAGCGTCAGGTTCGCCAGCAAGCCAAGTTGCCGGCCCTGCTCGCCCAGCGGCACCAGATGCCCGTTGGTCAGCAGATCAGCGTCGTCGAGCGCCTGCTGGGTGCTTTGGTAAGGGTGGGAGGCCACGCCGCCGTCGGCGATGAAGATCTGCTGCCATTCATCCAAGGTCTTTTGCTGCAGCCGGACCAGCATCAGGTCGCGAAAGGCTTCGCGATCAGGCTCGGGCCAGAGCTCGGTCGGCCCCGACACCGCGAGCGCCGCCAACTCGTCGCTCAGGCCAATGGCGCGAACGAAGTTCATGAACAGGTGCGGCAGCAGGTTGCCCATCTGCAGCCAGCGGCCGTCGCTCGTCTGCAGCGGGTGGTAGTTCAGCGTGGGCATGACCTCGGCCGGGTCGGGCGGCGCGGGCAGCTCAGGCTCGCCGCGCGATCGCAGCTGTGCGTTGACCTGCACGGCCAGCACATTGTTCAACTCGTACGGCAGCAAACCCCGCGCGAGCGAGGTCTCGATCACCTGGCCCAGACCATCTCGCGCGACCGCCTGCAGCGCTGCCAGCACACCCGCGAGCAGCGATTGAGACGCCGAGTGGGTGGCCACTTGCAGCGCTGCATAGACCGGTCCGGGGCGCGCCGGCAAGCCGCGGAACTGCAGCATCCGACCCACCTTGGCAGCCACCAGTGCTTCGTAAGCCGGGTAATCGCGGTAAGGGCCGCTGCGGCCGAAGGCGCTGACCCAGGCGATGACGAGTCGCGGGTTGGCCTGTGCCAATTCCTCGTCACTCAGATCGTCCGCGGCCAGGGCTGGGCCGCGCACCCAGACGTCGGCGCGTTGCGCCAGCCAGCGCTGTTGCTGGCGCCGGATGGCGTCATCAGCGTCGAGCACAGCGCTGCGCTTGCCACGCAGCCACAGCGGCGCCGACGGCATGCTGCGCCAGGGGTCGCCGGCTGGCGGCTCGAGCTTGATGACCTGTGCGCCGAAATCGCTCAGCACCATCGTGGTCAGGCCCGCCATCGGACCCTGGCTTTCATCGACCACCAGGATCCCGCTCAGCGCTGATCGGGTATTCGGATCTGGGTTCATTGACAGTCTCCAGCCCTCAATGCCGGAGCAGGCGCGCGTGGCGCGCCGACCGGTCATCATGGACAGGCCATGCACCACCGCGTCAGCGGTGGTGCATGGCAATCAGCGGCGGTGGGCGAGAAAACGCTCGTTCACGCAATTCTCGAGACGGCCATCGCGCAAGTACCTGGCCGCGGTGCGGGCCGCGATCGAGCGCATGTCGCGCGCGCTCTCGGGCGTGTAGAAAGCCGAATGCGGCGTCAGCAGCAAGCGATGCCTGAGCCAGGTCTCTTCGTCATGCCAGGCCTTGATCAGCGGCGAGCTCAGATCGGGCGGCTCCTGCGGCAGCACATCGAGCGCGGCCGCCAACACCTGGCCGCGGTGCATCGCGTCGTGCAGCGCGTCGACGTCGACGATCGCGCCGCGGGCGGTGTTGACCAACATCAGCCCAGGCTTGGCTGCCGCCAGCGCCTCGCGACCGATCAAGCCGCGCGTCTCGTCGTTCGCAGGGGCGTGCACGCTGACGACATCGCTCTGGGCGAACAACTCGGCCAGCGAGTCAGCACGCCGGATGCCCAAGGCCAGGTCCGAGCCATTGGGCTTGTACGGATCGTAGAAGACCACGTTCATCCCAAAGGCCTTGGCCCGCAGCGCGGCGGCGGTGCCGATGCGT
The DNA here is from genome assembly GCA_044377715.1 of Aquabacterium sp. Taxonomy (GTDB): domain Bacteria; phylum Pseudomonadota; class Gammaproteobacteria; order Burkholderiales; family Burkholderiaceae_C; genus Pseudaquabacterium. Next base: position 6,189 of record JBILYN010000186.1, on the reverse strand, counting down.
CCGAGTCCGACGATGCCGAAGGTGCAGATCGACAGCCGTTTGCCGAAGGGGCTCAGCGCCGGGATCCAGTTGTTTTTCGGATCCTCGCGCAGCCGCTCGTCGTGGTAAGCGGTGCCCTTCATCAGCGTGAGCATCATCGCGATCGCGTGGTCGGCAACTTCCAAGGTGCCGTAGTCCGGCGTGTTGCACACCGGTATGCCATGGCGACCCCAGCGGGCGACGTCGACGTTGTCGAAGCCCACCCCAGCCCGCACATGGACGCGGCAGCGCGGCATCTTGGCGATGATGTCGTCGGGCAGGTCGGGGCCACCGACGATGCCATCGGCCAATGCCCAGACCTCGTCGCTGACCTCTTCAACGCTGTTGCTGAAATGCGGCGTGACGCCCAGGCCCAAGGCCTCGGTCTCAATGTGCAGGTTGTCCGACCAGCGGATCATGGGCCACAGTACGTGCAATGTCATGCTGATCGATTCCAGGTTGGGCCGACGGCCAACAGGCCGCAGGCATTGAACAGAGGCTACCGAGTATCGCCCAAGCTGCGGCAGAAGACAGGGCGACATCCCGGCCCATCAGCCCGTCTCGAAACGCAGCGCGGCCAAGCCAAGCACAATCAAAGCGATTGCTCCCCCGTGTCGCCATTTGGCGCATGGGCTCAGACCCGAATGCCGACACAGGAACCCCGACCATGACCAGCGACTTTTCGACACTTCAACAGATGGTCAAGCAAGCGCGCGAGAAACTGCCTCGCGGCGACTGGGACTATCTGGTCGGCGGCGCCGATACGGAAACATCGCTCAAGCGCAACCGTCTGGCCTTCGACCGCCTGGCCTTGAAGGCCCGCGTGATGAACGATGTCTCGCGGGTTCAGCTCAGACGCGATCTGCTGGGGGTCGACCAGCGCATCCCCGTGCTGCTCGCGCCGATCGGCTCGCTGCAGGTGTTCGATGCGGGCGGCGGCCTGTCGGCCGGGCTTGCGGCCGGCGAGTTCGGCATCTTCCAAATCCTGAGCTCGGTCTGCCAGCCGGATTTCGAGACGCTGGCCCGCGAATCAGCCCACGCAAAGATCTACCAGCTCTACGCCCATGGCGACGAGGCCTGGGTGATGGACATCATCGGCCGCGCCCAGAACGCCGGCTACCGGGCCTTCTGCCTGACCGTCGACACCCAGGTCTACAGCCGCCGCGAACGCGATCTGCTCAAAGGCTACTTGCCCTTGGCGTCTCGGCGCCCGGGCTTCATGCCTGGCCAGCCGCGCGAAGCCACGCTGCAGGCCTCGCTGAGCTGGGATCTGGTCAAGCGCATCAAGGATCGCTTCAGCATTCCGTTGATGCTCAAAGGCATCGCCTGCGCCGAAGACGCCGATCTGGCGGTCAGCCATGGCGTGGACATCGTCTACGTCTCCAACCACGGCGGTCGTCAACTCGACCAAGGCCGCGGCACGCTGGACATGCTGCCCGAGGTGGTGCGTGCGGTCGGCGGTCGGGCCAAGGTGCTGTTCGACGGTGGCATCCTGCGCGGCACCGACGTGCTCAAGGCCTTGGCGCTGGGTGCCGACGCAGTGGGCATCGGCCGGCTGGAGGGTCTGGCGATGGCCGCCGGTGGCACTGCGGCTGTGGTGCGAATGCTCGAACTGCTCGAGATCGAGATGGGCGCCAATCTCGCGCTGATGGGTTTGTCGTCTATCGACCAGCTCCATCCGGCTTGCGTGCTACCGGCAGAGCCGGTCGTCAGCCCGCATGTGCTCAGCGGTTTTCCGTTGCTCGACGACTATTGAGCGCCCCAAGGCCGGCCGAAGCCGGCCGCCCCCCGTGGGGATCAAGCAAAGTGGCAAAGCCACATTTGCTTGAGAGCACCCCGCGGCCGGCTGGCAACGGCGGCAAACGACGGCAATCGGCGGCGCGAAAACAGCTCGCCGAACGAATTGCCGCAAAAGTCCTAACATGCGAACTTCCTTGCCCATGACTGGAGAACCCCGATGCTCGATCTGACCGAAGCCCTGATTGCCGAATTGCAATCGATGGATACGCCCACCGTGTGCAACGCGCTGGAGTTGCTCATCCCGCAACGCCGGGGCTACGGCTACACCACCGAGCAGCTGGTCTGCACCCGCCCCGGGCTCAAGCCCATGGTCGGGTTCGCCCGCACGGCCACGATCCGCAGCGCGCATCCGAGCGACCTCGGCGCCGAGGCCGCGGCCCAACTCTCAGACGACTACTACGCCTACATCGACATGGGCGCCAAGCCCAGCGTCATCGTGATCCAGGACATCGACGAGCAGCGCGGCTACGGCGCTTTCTGGGGCGAGGTGAACAGCGCGATCCACAGCGGTTTCGGCTGCGTCGGCCTGATCACTGACGGCGGCGTGCGCGACCTGCCCGAAGTGGCCCCCGGATTCCAGATGCTGGCGGGGCGGGTCATTCCTTCGCATGCCTATGTTCACGTGGTCGATTTCGCGCGACCCATCAACGTCGCCGGCATGCGCGTGAGCCACGGCGATCTTATCCACGCCGACCAGCACGGCGCTGTCGTGATTCCGCACGACATGGCGGCGAAGGTCAAAGAGGCTGCTGCGCAGGTCATCATGCGCGAGCATGTGATCATCGAGGCGGCCCGGCGCGCCGGCTTCAACATCGACAAGCTGCGCGAAGCGCGCGGCAAGGCAGCAGAGATCCACTGACCGAACGATGCCGGCCGGCAAGATGATCTTGCTGGCCGACTCGCGCAGCGATCAGGCGTTGCGGATCGTCAGCCCGCCGTCCACCGGCAATGTTGCACCGGTGACGAAACCCGCAGCCGGCAGGCACAGCGACAAAGTCATCTGCGCGACCTCCTCGGGCTCGGCGTAGCGCCGTAACGCCACCCGGCGGCGCGCGTACTCGGCTTTGTGCTCCTGCGAAATCCGCTCGGTCATGCCGGTGTTGATCGGACCCGGGCAGATGCAGTTGACGGTGATGCCTTCGGGCCCGAACTCGACCGCCAGCGATCGCGTCAGGCCGACCACACCGGACTTGGCTGCGGTGTATGGGCTGATGAATCGCGTGGCGCCCAGCGCCTCGGTTGACGCGATGTTGACGATTCGCGCATCGGTTGCGCGCCGCAGATGCGGCAGCGCGGCGCGAATCATCCGGACCTGCGCCGTCAGCAGCACATCGAGGCTGCGCGCCCAGCGCGATTCGAAGTCTTCGGTGTCGACCGCGCCGTGCAGCGAAATGCCAGCGTTGTTGACCAGGATGTCGATGCCGCCGAAGTGGGCTGCGATCTCGGCGACGACGCGGTCGATGTCGTCCTTGCGGCTGACATCGAGTTGCCAGCCGCGCGCGATGCCACCGGCGCCAGTGATCTCGGCGACCACCGGATCGACCGGGCTGATGTCTAGCACCGCGACCTTGGCGCCTTCATCGGCGAACAGGTGTGCGGTCGCGCGGCCCATGCCGCTGGCCGCGCCGGTGACGATGGCGACTTTGCCGGCAATGGAACGCGAAAGTTTGCTCAATCTGGCCATGGCGGCTCCTGGATCGGTTGGATTGGAATGCGACTTGGTTGTGGCCCGGGCAGCGCGGATGCTGGCTTCGGATCAGGTTCCGCCGTCGACCCGCAACACAGCGCCGGTGGTGAACGACGACGCGCCGCTGGCGAAATACAAGGCCGCACCGACGACCTCTTCGGCCTCGCCACCGCGCTTGAGCGCCATGCTGGTCGCAGCCCGCTGGTTGAAAGCCGCCATGTCCCAGGCCTTGGCGATGTCGGTGAGAAACGGGCCGCACATGATGCTGTTGACGCGCACCTTCGGACCGAACGCGAACGCGAAGGAACGTGTCAGGTTGTTCAGCCCGGCCTTGGCCGCCCCATAGGGCTCAGCCTGCGGCGCAGGGTTGGCGGCGGCGGTCGACGAGATGTTGATGATGCTGCCGCCGTCGCCAGCAGCCATGCGCTCGCCGATCAGTGAACTCAGCCGAAACGGCCCTTTCAGGTTCAGCGCGACGACCTTGTCGAACAGCGCTTCGCTGACATCGGAGAGCTTGTCGTAGAGCGGTGACAAGCCGGCGTTGTTGACCAGCACGTCGACCTTGCCGAAAGTCTGGTAAGCCAGGTGGACCAGCGCATCGCAGTCGTCCCAGCGGCTGACGTTGGTGGCCACCGGCAGCGCACGGCGACCCATCGCGCGGATCTCGGCAGCAACCGCTTCACAGGCATCGAACTTGCGTGACGCGATGATCACGTCGGCGCCCTGGTCGGCGAAGCCCAAGGCCATTGCGCGGCCAAGACCACGGCTGCCGCCGGTCACCAGGGCCACCTTGCCGCTGAGGTCGAACAGATTCTTCATGATGATCGGGTCTCCAATGTCGGGGTCTGGTCCAGCACACGAAAATACACGCCGCCCAGATGAAATGAGTCGTCCTCGACGCGGTAGCCGCAGGCCACCGCACGATCGAGCGTCGCGGCCTGGTCACTGACCTCGACCCGGATCGCGCCCAGGCATTCTGTCTTGCCGTCGACGAAGCAGATCGTGCCGTCTTCGAAGATCAGCGCCGGGTCGGCACCGACGCGCGTCAACGGCGTCTCGAGAATGCGCGACCAGTGCGCGGCGAGCCCCTCACGGTCGGGGCTTTGCATCTCGATGCCCAGCATCCGGCGGGTGTCTTCGCTGCGGATGAAGGGCTGCCAGTGCGGACCGGCAGGCCACCAGTTGCCCATCCGGTCATCGCCGCCGGCGCTGTGCCCGAACTCGATGAAGGCGGCGCGGCAGTCGCGCGGATGCAGTTGCGCGTTCTGGTAAGTGTCGCGCTCGATCACATGCGCCGTGCGCACGCCCATAGCCTCGGCCACCGCCTGGCGCCGGCGCGGATCATTGGCCTGGAAGATCGCCATGTAGCCGCCATGGCCGCGGGTTCGCGAGATGAAGCGCCCGGCCGCGGTGTCGTCGCGAAAAGGCGCCACCACCTCCAGGAAACCGGTGCCGATCGGGATCAGCGCGTTCTCCAGACCGTAGGGCGCGACATTGGGGTCGCGGAAACAGACCGCCACCTTGAAGATCGCCTGCAGGTCATCGATGACCGGGGCCAATCGCGGCGCAGCCAGACAGATCTGGCGCAGACGAAGATAGTTCGACATGTTGTTGCCTTTCTTGCCTAAGCGAGGCGCTGGCTCAACCGAGTTTGATGGTACCGGCCTTGGCCAGTGCAGCGATCGCCGCTTCGTCCATGCCCAACTCCTGCAGCACTTCGTGCGTGTGCTGCCCGAGCATCGGCGGCGGGCGGCGGTAGGTGACCGGCGTCTTGGAGAAGCGCATCGGGTTGGCGATGCCTGGCACGTCCACACCGCTGGCGTGCGGCAGGCTCAAGCGGGTGTTCAGGTGCACCGCCTGCGGGTGCGTCATCGCCTGTGCGTAGTCGTTGATCGGGCCTGCCGGCACCCCAACTTCGGTGAACAGCGACTCCCAGTCGGACCGATTGCGCTTGCGCAGGATCTCGGAAAACATCTCGTGCAGCTCACTCTGGTGTGCCATCCGCGAGCCGTTGTCCTTGAAGCGCGGATCGTCGCCCCATTCAGGATGGCCCAAGGCCTTGCACAGCGCTGTGAACTGGGTCTGGTTGGCGCTGGCGACGATGAACAGGCCATCGGCGCAGGGATAGACGCCGTACGGCGTGATGTTGGGCGACGCGTTGCCGGTGCGCCCCGGCACCTTGCCGCCGATCATGTAATTGGAGAGCTGACCTGAGCTCATCGCCAGCACCGCGCCCATCAGCGAGACGTCGATGCGCTGGCCTTCGCCGCTGACATCGCGATGTCGCAGCGCGGCCAAGATAGAGATCGTGGCGTACATGCCGGTGAACAGGTCGACGATCGGCACACCGAAGCGCTGTGGCCCGCCGCCGGGCTGGTCGTCGCGCTCACCGGTCACGCTCATCAACCCGCCCATGCCTTGGAACAGGTAGTCATAGCCAGGTCGCGTGGCCCAAGGCCCGTCCTGCCCGAAACCGGTCACCGAGCAGTAGATCAGGCGCGGGTTCAGCTTGGACAGCGAGGCGTAGTCCAGCCCGTAGCGGGCCAAGTCGCCGACCTTGAAGTTTTCGATGCAGATGTCGGCCTGCTCGGCCAGCCTGCGGATGATCGCCTGCCCTTCGGGCTTGGCCATGTCGATCGCTGCCGAGCGCTTGTTGCGATTCGTCGACATGAAATACGCCGACT
>JBILYN010000514.1:0-3049 GCA_044377715.1 Aquabacterium sp. | reverse complement strand
TCATCCCAAGCTTGCAGGGCGTACTCGCGGACGAGCTTCATGTGGAAGAGCCCTCCTTATGAGCCACAAGGTTTCCGTCGATGAGCGTCGCCGACTCGTCGCGCAGTCTCTGCGGGTGGGCAACCCGGGCAACAACGCGCGCGACCTTCCGGGTGTTGCCGATGCGCGCGCGTCCCAAGATCAGTTCGAACACCAGATCGAGCTGACGGTCGATGAAATCCGGCCCTACGAGAACAACCCGCGCCGTTCGGCGAACGTCAAGTTCGACGACATCAAGGAGTCGATCCGCACCGGCGGACTGAGGTCACCGTTGACGGTGACGCAACGACCAGGGGAGTCTCATTTCATCGTCGAAGCCGGTGGCAACACCAGGCTGCTTGCGCTGCAGCAACTGTGGTCAGAGACGGGGAATCCTCGATTTCGCCAGCTCGTGGTGCTGTTTCGGCCCTGGAAGTCGGAAAGCCACGTGCTCACCGCACATCTCATCGAAAACGAGCAGCGCGGTGAGATGAGCTTCTGGGACAAGGCCACCGGCATCGTGGCGCTTAAAGGACGACTGGAAGCAGATCAGGGACAGCTTCTGACCCTGCGCCCGCTGGAGGATGCGCTGCATGCCCTCGGTCTCGCGGTCAACACGGCGACGCTCGGGCTGTGTCTGTTTGCCACTGAACGGCTCCGTACCCTCGGTGAGGCTGTGGTCGGCCTGGCGGGTCTGGATGTCAAGACCCTGCAACCCAGGCTGAACGCGATCAAGCGCTACGCATTGGCCCGGCAGGCATCGTCCGAGGATGCGCTGTACGACATGGTCTTCGAGCCGGTCTTCAGGCGCATCGCCGACCGCTACCCGCACACCGGCGAGTTCAGCGCCGCCGCCACCTGCGAGGCCTGCGAAACGGCGATGGCTGCGCACCTCGGCGAGACCGTCGATACGCTGCGCGAAGGACTCCGCCCGGCATCGGCCCGTGGAGAGCAACGCAATCCTCCTGACACTCGAATCGAGGCAAAGGCCACGCCACCCATCGTCGAAGCGGTGGCACCCGACCTGAACGCCGAGTTGCCGCTGCCAGAGACTGACGATCTGCTGCAACGTGCGCGAGCCTTCGCCGATGTCGTCGGTCTCGGCGATCGTGTGCAGCCGGCGCCGATGTCGTCCGCCGGCTTCCGCCTCGCACCGATTTCAGATCCAGACGCAGCGGCGCCGGAGCGGCAACGTGCCTGGTGGCTGCTCGCCAGCGTCACCGGCCAGATCGATCGCGTGGCGGCCGCGCACGTGTCCCTCGATACGACTTTGCTGCTCTGGTTGGTCGACCCGGCCGATACCTCGGCCACGGCCTTCCGGGAGCTTCTGGCGTGTCTCAGGCGGATGCGTCGTCCGACCAGTACGCCGTATGCCGAAAGCGAAACGGCTTTTACCAGGGAGGACGCGTGATGCTCCCGCTCCACGACACCCAGGTCCGCCTCGTCCTGCTCAACCACGTCACGCTGCGCCTGACAGACGCGCTGCCTGCTGAACTCAATGCTGCTGGCATTGCCAACGAGCAGCTCGATCGCCTGTGTCAAATGTCTGCGCTCGACCTCAACCGGCTGGCAGCCATGCGCACGCTGACCATCGGCATCACTCTGGATGGCGAGGCCTTGCAGGATGGCTTGCGCACCGTCGCGCTGGTGAAAGAGGCCAAGGCGCTGGAGACGTATTTCATACGCCACGGCGCATCGACCCAACTGATGTGCGCGCTCTTCAAGATTCGCCGAAAGCTCACCTTGAAGTTCCGCCGAGATTTCGGCGCACGCCGGCCTTCAGGCCGCGCGCCCCTGCCCGATTGCGCCACGCGCGAACGCATCTGCCAGATGTGGCGAAACATCAGCAATCCGGCACCGCGCATCCGCTACTACCAGTTGCACCAGGCGTTCGAGTACCTGCCGATCGCTGTGTTGGAGCGGGTCATCCGCGACCTCGAGGCAGACGCATGAAAACACCCATCGAATCCTGCGGCAACACCACCGATCTGCTGCTGGAGGTCTTCGATATACCAGTCACCTTCCACCGATGCCTCGTGCCGGTGGCCGGTGGTGTGACGCAGGCGCTGATGCTCTCGCAGGCCATCTGGACCACCCAAACACTGGAGCCCGCCGCGGGTGGTTGGTTCATGCGATCACAGGCGCAATGGACGCAGGAGACAGGCCTTTCCCGCTGGGAGCAGGAGACGGCAAGGCGAGCTCTGCGTCGAGCCGGACTGCTGGAAGAACGACACATGGGCTTGCCGGCAAAGCTCTGGTTTCGGGTCTGTGCAGACGTCCTGATGCATGCGCTTCAGGAGAGCATCGCCCAGCCAAGCCGGAGTCAAGAGGAACGATGCCAATGACGATGGGCTGGGCTCGCCGTGGCTGACAAACCGGGCACCGCTTCTGTCGACCCGTCGGTGTGGGCGCCATCCACCCCTGACGCGCCGCTGTCCGTCATCTGGTCGCTGCTCGGGCGCCCTATCGCGTTCCACCGGCGCCTGGTCGACCTGACCGACAACGTCAAGGCGGCGTTGCTGCTTTCGCAGTCGATCTACTGGACGCGCCGCGGCAGGGACATCGCCGAGAAAGGTGGATGGTTCCACAAGACGACCGAGCAATGGGCCTGGGAGACCGGTTTGTCACCCAAGGAGCAGAGCAATGCGAGGGATGCGTTGAAGGTGCTCGCCCTGGTTGATGAGCGTCGCATGGGGCTTCCTGCCCGCCTGCACTTCCGAGTGAACATGGAGCGGTTGGCCAATCGCCTCGCCGAGCGGAGCGCTGTCTATCCGCGCGGCGCCAACTGGGAGAACATGACGATGGTGGCAGAGATGCTGGGGCCGTCGGTGACCTACCACCGTGCGCTGGTGGACATCGCCGGCGGCGTGCACGCCGGGCTGATGCTGTCGCGGGCGCTGTACCTCACCCGGCTTCAACACCGACGCCAGCACGATGGCTGGATCTGCAACTCGGCCGCCCGCTGGTCCGAGGAGATCGGGCTGACCCGCCGTGAACAGGAGACCGCCCGCCGCGACCTGGCCCGAGCAGG
>JBILYN010000513.1:0-3060 GCA_044377715.1 Aquabacterium sp. | reverse complement strand
CTGCACCTGCACCTGCACCTGCACCGTTGCCAAAGCCGGTGCCCGCTGCGTTGCTGCCTGCGCCACCCGACCTGCCGGTGCGGCCCTCCTTGCCGAAGGCTGAACGCCTGGCGCCGATCCAGGCTTTGCCGGCTGCCGCGCTTCCCGCCTTGCCGGTTGAGGCACCGGCGCTGCCGGCATTCGAAACCCGGTCAGCGCCGGTTGCGGTGGCCGAGACCGCCCCCGCGCCGCCAGCAACCACACCGATCTCGCCATCCAGCTCCGCTGCGGCCAGCGCAGGGCGAGTGGTCGCCGAGCCGCGATCCCAGGTGCCCGGCGGGCCGGCTGGTTTGACCGCCAATCCGCCCTCCGCCACTGGCCGGCCTGATGCGGGCGCCAGCGTCGGTCACGACGTGGCCACCGCGCCATCGCTGCCTGCCAGTGCGCCCAGGCTGTTGCTAGACCTGGTACCACGGCGCGGCGGCGCGATCTCGGCGCAGGGCTCGCGCGGGCTGTTGCCGCTGCTGCCGCACCCCCCCGAGACCAAGTCCAAGCTCGCGCAGGACATCGAGAAAGCCGCCAAGACCGATTGCCGACAGGCCTACGCCGGCATGGGGTTGCTCGCCGCCGTCCCACTGGCCGTCGACGCTCTTCGCGACAAGGGCTGCCGCTGGTAGCCCCGTTGGCGTTTCAGCTTTGGGCGCGCCGGGGTGGGGCGGGTTAGCACGGTGCAGCCCTTGCGCGTCGAGGTGGGACACTGTGTGGTTATCTCACCCTGGTGAACGACATGGCACAACGACTGCTGGGCAAGACTGCTTTCATCACCGCCGCCGGCCAGGGCATTGGTCGGGCCATCGCCGAGGCCTTTGTTCGCGAGGGCGCGCAGGTCATTGCCAGCGACATCAACCCGGTACTGCTCGGCGCGCTGGCCGATGCCATTGGCTGCCGGACCCTGGTGCTCGATGTCACCGATGGCGCCGCCTTGTCGGCCGCAGCTGCACAGGCCGGGCCGGTCAACGTGCTGGTCAATGCGGCCGGCTTTGTCCACGCCGGCACCGTGCTCGACTGCACCGAGGCGGAGTGGAACTTTGGCTTTGACCTCAATGTGCGGGCGCAGTACCGCAGCATCAAAGCCTTGCTGCCAGGCATGCTGAGCGAGAACGGCGGATCGGGTGGGTCGATCATCAACATCGCCTCGGTCGCCGGCAGCATCAAGGGCGCGCCCAACCGTTTCGTCTACGGCGCCACCAAGGCGGCGGTGATCGGGCTGACCAAGGCGGTGGCCGCCGATTTCGTCACCCGCGGTGTTCGTTGCAACGCCATCTGCCCCGGCACCGTGGAGTCGCCCTCGTTGCGTGACCGGATCAAGGCCCAGGCCGAGGCCAGTGGCCAGACCGCGGCCGAGGTCGAGGCCGCTTTCGTGGCGCGCCAGCCGATGGGCCGGCTGGGCCGCACCAGCGAAATCGCCGCGCTGGCCGTCTACCTGGCCAGCGACGAGAGCGCTTTCACCACCGGTACCGCCCAAGTCATCGACGGCGGCTGGTCCAACTGAGCAAACCCAAGGAGAACTTTCGATGAAACTGCTGCGCCACGGCCCCAAGGGCCATGAAAAGCCCGCGATGCTCGACGCTCAAGGTCGGGTTCGTGATCTGTCCGGTGTGATCGCCGACCTGCGCGCCGAGATGCTAACGCCGGAAGGCTTGGCACCGCTGCGCGCGATCGACCCTGCCAGTCTGCCGCTGGTGGCCAAGCCAGGCCGCATCGCGCCGCCCTGGAGCGGCATGGGCAAGTTCATCTGCGTCGGCCTGAACTACGCTGACCATGCTGCCGAATCGGGCATGCCGGTGCCGGCCGAGCCGGTGCTGTTCACCAAGCACACCAGCACGGTGATCGGTTGCAACGATCCGGTGGTGTTGCCCCAGGGTTCGGTCAAGACCGACTGGGAGGTCGAACTCGGCGTGGTGATCGGCCGTACGGCGCGCTATGTCAGCCAAGCCGACGCGCTGGGTCATGTCGCGGGCTACTGCGTCGTCAACGATATCTCTGAGCGCGAATACCAACTCGAGCGCGGTGGCACTTGGGACAAGGGCAAGGGCTGCGACACCTTCGGTCCTGTCGGTCCGTGGCTGGTGACCAGCGATGAAGTGGCCGACCCGCAGCAGCTTTCGATGTGGCTCGAGGTCAACGGCAAGCGCTACCAAAACGGCAGCACCCGCACCATGGTGTTTGGCGTCGCCCATCTGGTGAGCTACATCAGCCGATTCATGACGCTGTATCCGGGAGACCTGATCAGTACCGGAACACCACCCGGTGTTGGTATGGGGTGTAAACCCGAATCGGTGTTCCTGAAAATAAATGATAAAATTGAACTGAGCATTGAAGGGTTGGGCGTACAAAACCAGACCGTTCATGCTTGGGATCCGGCGCTGATCGATGGTTGAGGCTTGTTTGTTCGACTCAGCGCGGGGTTCATGAACAGAAATTGTCGCCGCGCGCATCAGCCGGGACGCGTCCCTAGGAAAGCCAAGAGCTCATGCAGACAAGAACCGTCACCATCTACTCAGGCGCCCGCATCCGTGTGCCTGAACACATTCAGCGCATCGATACCCACAGCACGCACGGCTGGCAAATGCGCTATGGCCAGCCGACGCTGTTTTATTCGGATGGGCAAGGTCCCGGCAATGGGCCTAGGCCTGCACTCAAGCGTGCGATCGAGTCACTTCGGCAGCGCATCGCCGAGTTGCCGGCACCTACCGGCTTGCAGCGCGGCACCAGTCCTAGCAAGCAGAACGACCTGCCGGTCGGTATCAGTGGCCCGATCCTGCGCCAGCGGCCTGGCCGGTCGGTACCGGAGTGTCATTTTTCGGTCAACTTGCCGCGCTTTGGTGGCAAGCCCTTGCGTCGCAGCGTCTATATCGCCAACCAGAACACTTACACCCCTGAGCGATACACCGGTGCGCTCAACGCAGCGCTCGACATGCGTCGCGCCGCTGAAGAGCAGTACCAACTCGACGCCACGGCCGCCAAACGACGCTCTGCGGCGAAGCTGTAGTCTGCAGGTCAGCGCGGCTGTCAAGCCGC
>JBILYN010000512.1:0-3064 GCA_044377715.1 Aquabacterium sp. | reverse complement strand
ACAAGGCCAGGTGACCGCAGTGACCGGCGAGTTCACGCTGCGCGGCATCGGTCAGTCGCTGCGACTGGTGGCACAGCGCTTTCGCTGCTACTTTCATCCGCTGCTGCGGCGCGAGGTCTGCGGCGGCGACTTCGAGGCCGAGTTCCTGCGCAGCCGCTTCGGCATCACCCACAGCCTGCCCTTCGTCGCCGACCGGGTCAGGCTCAAGGTTCAGGTCGAGGCGATACGCCAGGACCCATGATCGTGGGTGCTCAGCGCGCTCAGCCGGTCGCGCCGATCGCGCCGATCGCCATGCCAACGACGCCCAGGTCGACCCTGGGCTTGGCGACGCAGGGTTTGCGGCAGCGACCGACAAGCGCCGCCAAGCCTCGCCGAGATTGTCCCGCGCGAGACATGGGTGAAGACCTTGCGGCGGCGATAAACCAGCCCGGGTGATGGCGGTATGTCCGAGTCTGCGCCCGCCTGTGGACAGACCAAGCGATGAGGAAGCGGATGGGGTTCGAACAGGTATCGAACCGGCACAAGGGGCGCGGCCTCCATTGACTTCTGAATCGGTCCGGTCGAGGGCATCGGTGCGGCGACCCTCGCCCAACTCATGCCCGCCAGAAAAGGCTTGATCCGCTGCGAGCCGAGCACGCCCGTCAACCCGGCAATAGTCGATTTGAAAGCCTGATGCCATGACCGATGAGACCATTGCCGCCTCTGCCGCCTCTGCCAGCAACGCTGCCCCGGGCGCTCTTGCCGGGGTGCGGGTGCTGGAGTTCAGCGCCCTCATCGCAGGCCCCTCGGCGGCGCGCTATCTGGCAGACCACGGCGCCGAGGTGATCAAGGTCGAACGCTTCCCCGCAGGCGACGTGTCGCGAACGACCAACCGGATCAGTGCCGGACGCAGTGCGATGTTCGTGCAGCACAACGGCGGCAAACAAAGTCTTTGTGTCGATCTGAGTCGCCCGGAAGGCTTGGCCGTGGCGCGTGATCTGGTGCGAAAGTCTGATGTGGTGATCGAGGCCTTCACCCCCGGCGTGATGGCCAAGCTCGGACTGGGCTATGACGACCTGAAGGCGCTCAACCCGGCCATCATCCTGTGCTCGATCAGCGGCTTCGGCCAGACAGGCCCGAACGCGCAACGGCCTGGCTATGCCCATGTCGCCCATTCAATGGCGGGCTGGCTGGCCATGCAGTTCCTGCACCGCGATCCGCCCGAGACGCCGCGTGGACCCGGTGTCGCGATTGCCGATGTCGTCACCGGCATCACCGCCTTCGGCGCGATCTGCGCGGCGCTTTTCAAGCGCGAGCGCACGGGCCGCGGCGAGCGCATCGATGTCTCGCTGTTCGATTCGCTGTTCGCGGCCAACGACGAGAGCTTCCAACGCTGCCTGATCGACGGCGTCGTGCGCCCGGGCTACCACCCGGTTCACAAGACAAGCGACGGCTATGTCACCGCCAATATCGGTCCTGATTTCCGCGCCTGGCAGAGCATCTGCAAGGCGATGGAGCGTCCCGAACTGCTGGACGATCCTCGATTTGCCAGCCTGGAGGCAGTGCACCAGAACCGGGTCGAGGCCACCGCGCTGCTGGCCGACTGGCTTGCCACGCTCAGCAGCGAGCAGGCCGACCGGATACTGACCGAGCACCATGTGGTGGTGGGGGTGGTCAAGACCATCGACGAAGCGGTGCGTCAACCGCAGGTGATCGCGCGCCAGATGATCACCTCGGTCGACGACCCGGTGCTGGGACGGATCGACGTGATCAATTCGGCGCCAAAATTCGCCGATGCCTCGGTCAGGGTGCGCGGCCCTGCGCCCATGCTGGGCCAGCACAACGAGACGGTGCTGCGCGACCTGCTCGGCTATGACGAAGAAAAGTGCGCGGCGCTGGTCGCCGCCGGTGTGTTGCGGCAGGCAGCGATATGAGCGGCGCCGAAGCTTCGCCGACGCTGGCCCTGAGTTCATCGGTCGATCTGAACTGGCGGGTCGACGGCAATGGTCCCGTGGTCTGGTTGTTGCTCAATGGCGCGGGGCTGCCGCTGGAGTTCTGGGATGGCATCGCGTCGGCGCTGTCCGCGCAGCACACCGTTGTCCGGATGGATCAGCGCAATGCCGGCAAGACCCGGGCCAGTGGGCAGTTCAGCCTGACCGATGTCGCTGCGGATGCTGCGGCACTGCTAGACCATCTGAAGGTCGAGCGGGTCATCGTCGCGGGTCATGCCTGGGGTGGGCGCGTCGCGCAGGTGTTCGCCCGCGACCATCCGCATCGGGTGACCGGGCTGGTGATCTGCGGCACCGGCGGCCAGTTTCCAGCAAGCACCTCGGCCGCGGCGCTGACAAGTCTGCGCGAGGCAGGCCGTTCGCGCGACCGCACCCGCTGGGAAGCGGCGCTGGAAGAGGCCTGGTGCGCAAGCGGCTTTTCGGTGCGGGACCCGCAGGCATTCCAGGCGCTCAGTGCGTTGATGTGGCCTCAGGCGCAGGCCGCAGCCCGACCCTCGCGCGCGAAGTGGGACAGCCAGGTCGCGCCATCGGCAAGCTACTGGGGCTGCGCCAGGGTGCCCGCGTGTTTGATCTACGGCACCGAAGACAGCCAGGGCACCCCACGCAACGCCGAGGACCTGGCGAGCCGGATTCCCGGCGCCCGCCTGCACTTCATCGAGCAGGCGGGACATTTCATCATTCGCGAACAAGCGGCAGCCGTGATCGCATTGATGCAGGACTTTGCCCGATCGCTGGCCGAGGACACTGTGTGATGCGCGAATCGCCGGCCCTCGCGGGCCAGACCAGCGTCAGCGCCGCCAGCGGCCTGGGCGAGGCCCGGGCAAGGCACCGGCCTAGGGCTTGCTGCGCAAACGTCGCTGCAGCAGAGCCGCTCAGTCGATCAGCGCCGGCGGCAACCAGACCGCACCCGACTGCGAGTCGTACAGGCTCAAACCCATCAGCTGAAATCCGGTCTCGGCCCAACGTGCCGGGTATTCCTCGTCGCGACCGCGGGCGTCGCGGAAACACTTGACCAGAATTCTTGCCCGAATATCTGCCGGGATCACAACGCCGGCTTTCCACTGCTGCGCCGCAGC
>JBILYN010000511.1:0-3066 GCA_044377715.1 Aquabacterium sp. | reverse complement strand
ACCAGAAGTACCGCGCCATCTTCGAGTACTTCGACTGCCTGCTGGTGGGCTTGACAGCCACGCCGAAGGACGAGATCGACCACAACACCTATGGCCTGTTCGACCTGGAAGACGGCGTGCCCACCGACGCCTACCCGCTGGACCAGGCGGTGGCCGATGGCCATCTGGTGCCGCCGCTGGCGGTGTCGGTGCCGCTGAAGTTTCAGCGCGACGGCATTCAGTACGCTCAACTCAGCGAAGACGAGAAGGAGCAGTGGGACGCCCTGGAGTGGACCGAAGACGGCAGCCCGCCGCCCAACGAGGTGGAGGCCGCGGCGCTGAACAAGTGGCTGTTCAACACCGACACGGTCGACAAGGCGCTGGCGCACCTGATGACCAAGGGCCAGAAGGTGGCCGGCGGCGACCGGCTGGGCAAGACCATCGTGTTCGCGAAGAACAACGACCACGCCGAGTTCATCGCCGAGCGTTTCAATGTCAACTACCCGCACTACAAGGGCGAGTTCGCGCGGGTCGTCACCTACAAGACCGTCTATGCGCAGAGCCTGATCGACGCGTTCTCGGCCAAGGACAAAGCGCCGCACATCGCCATCTCGGTGGACATGCTCGACACCGGCATCGACGTGCCCGAGGTGGTGAACCTGGTGTTCTTCAAGATCGTCCGCTCGCGCACGAAGTTCTGGCAGATGGTGGGGCGCGGCACGCGACTATGCCCCGACCTGTTTGGCCCGGGCGAGCACAAGAAGTTCTTCTACCTGTTCGACTACTGCCAGAACCTGGAATTCTTCAGCCAGAACCCGAACACGACCGAGGGCAGCGCCAGTGAATCCTTGGGCACTCGCTTGTTCAAGGCGCGCTTGAGCCTGATCGATGAATTGGACAGCAAGGTCATCGATGGGCGGCATGAAAACGAGCAGCCCGCCAAGTACGGGCCGCAGCCCAACCACCAGCAGTTACGCGACAGCACGGCCGCCCATCTGAACCAGGTGGTGGCCGCCATGAATGTCGAGAACTTTGTGGTGCGGCCACAGCGGCGCGCGGTCGAGAAGTTCGCTCTGGCAGAGGCCTGGAAAGCGTTGACTGGCGACGACCACATTGAACTGGCCAGCCACATCGCCAGCCTACCGACCGAGTTGGTGGACAGTGACGAGGAGGCCAAACGCTTCGACCTGCTGGTGTTTCGCAGCCAGCTAGCTATCCTGCAGTCTGCGCCCATTTTTGGCGCGCTGCGGGATCAGATTCGCGCCATTGCCAGCGCACTGGAGGAGCAGGAAGCCGTGCCAGCCATCCATGCCGAGATGGTGCTGATCCAGGCTATCGCGGGCGATGAATGGTGGAACGACGTGACGATGGGCATGCTGGAGAACGCCCGCAGGCGGCTGCGTGGGCTGGTCAAGCTGATCGAGAAGTCGAAGAAGAAAGTGGTCTACACCGACTTCATCGACGAGTTGGGCACCGAGACCACCTTTGACCTGCCCGAAGTCGCCAACGGCCTGGACATGGCGAGGTTCAAGGACAAGGCGCGGCAGTTTCTCAAGGCCCACGAGGACCACCTGGCCTTGCAGCGACTTCGACGCGGCCAGGCACTGACGCCCACCGATGTGGTGGAACTGGAGCGCATGCTCGCGGACGCTGGCGGCACGCCGGCGCTGATCCAGAAGGCGGCCGAGGACAAGCTCGGGTTGGGCATCTTCATCCGTTCGCTGGTCGGCATGGAGCGCGAGGCCGTGGCGCAGGCCTTCAGCGAAGTGATCGCAGGCACCCAGGCCACGCCGGACCAGATCGAGTTCATCGAGTTGATCGTTTCCGAGCTGACGACCAACGGCGTGATGGAGGCCGGGCGGTTGTACGAGTCGCCATTCCTCGACATCAGCCCGCAGGGACCGGAGGGGCTGTTCCCGATGGCCAAGGTCGATCGGATGGTGCACGTGCTCGACGAGATCAGGCAGCGGGCGGCGGCGTAGCCAGGCCTTCAGCGGCTGCCTGTCGTGACGCTGCAATGTTGGGCTATCACTTGATAGTTGTGTACACATCTGCCAGAATGCGATCTCCGGGCGCTCCTGCCCTGAAGGACACCCCATGAAGGTCCCCGCGACAGAAACCCCCAGCGTTGGCATCCGCGAGTTCAGGGCTGCGCTGGCGGAATACATCGATGCCGACACGCCGGTCACGGTCACTCGCCACGGCCAGGCCGTGGGCCTGTTCGTTCCGCTGCGCCGGCCCAGCGCCGACGACTTGCTGCGCCTGAAAACCGCCACGGCTAACTTCCGCAAGGCCATGCCCCTCACCGATAACGAGGTCGAGGAAATGGTCGCCGACTTCGACGCGCTGCGGCGCGGCCGCCCGGTGCCCAGCCGCAGCCCGAAGTGATGCCGGCTCGCCCGATCGTCCTGGACGCGAACATCCTGATCCGGTTCGTCCTCGGGGAAAAGGTAGCGTCCCTGCTAGCCGCGCATGCGGCCACGATCGACTTCCTGGCACCCGACACCGCGTTTAATTAAGCCCGCAAGCACCTCCCGCGATCCTGCGCGCACGCGGTGACGACGACACCAGCGAGGCCGCTGCGCTGGACGAACTCGATGCCGTGACCGCCATCGTCACGCCGATACCAGCCAGCAGCTACGAACCGATGCGTGCGCCTGCACTGGCACGCATCGGCCAGCGCGACCCTCACGACTGGCAGGTGCTGGCCTGCGCCCTGCTGCTGAACTGCCCCATTTGGACCGAGGACCGGGACTTCTTCGGCACTGGCGTCGCCACCTGGACGACGGCTCTGGTCGAGCTGTACTTCACCGACCCAGACCCAGGGACGGCAGAACACTGACCGGGGCGCGATGAACGAAGCCGCAATCCGTGCCGAGCACATCGCCCCCGTCCTCAAGGCTGTTGGCTGGGGGTTGGTGGGCGGACGGCATGACCGTGGCGCTAATCATCTGCCGGCCGAAGTTCATGCGGCGCCTCGACCGGGTAACTTTCCGGGTAACTCTGCGGAAAGTTGATGATCTCTCATAGGTAGATGTGAGTGACCCCGGCCCACCATTCAAAGCTCCGCAAGGGGCCGTAAGACAA
>JBILYN010000510.1:0-3067 GCA_044377715.1 Aquabacterium sp. | reverse complement strand
GGGGCGCATGATCGGCTCTGGCGTTGACCGGCCTGCTTACGTTCCCAACTTTCAAATGCCGCGGTCTTGCCCGGCCTGTGGCAGCGCGGTGTTGCGCGGGCGAGCTGAAGTCAACCACCGTTGCACCGGCGGGCTGTTTTGCCCGGCCCAGCGCAAGCAGGCGATCCTGCATTTCGCCAGCCGCCGTGCGATGGACATCGAAGGTCTGGGTGACAAGCGGGTCGACCAACTGGTCGACGGCGACCTGATCCGCACCTTGCCTGAGCTCTACAGCTTGGGCCTGGCCAAGCTGGCGGCGCTAGACCGAATGGGCGACAAGAGCGCCGACAACCTGGTCGCCGGCTTGGCCAAGAGCCGGCAAACGACGCTGCCGAGATTTCTCTACGCACTGGGCATCCGCCATGTTGGCGAGGCCACGGCCAAGGAGCTTTCCAGGCACTTTGGCAGCCTCGACCGGGTGATGGACGCCAGCAGCGAGGACTTGCTGGCGGTCCCGGATGTCGGCCCAGTCGTGGCGCAAAGCATCCGCGCATTCTTCGACCAGCCGCACAACCGCGAGGTGGTCGAGCAGTTGCGTGCCGCAGGCATTCACTGGACCGAGGGCGCGGCCGCGATCGCAGCGCCGCAGACGCTGGCCGGCATGACGCTGGTGCTGACGGGAACGCTGCCAACGCTGGGCCGCGACCAAGCCAAGGCCTTGATCGAGGCCGCAGGTGGCAAGGTCGCGGGGTCGGTGTCGAAGAAGACACACTATGTGGTCGCTGGCGAAGAGGCCGGGGCCAAGCTGGACAAAGCCCGAGAGCTGGGCCTGGTGGTGCTCGATGAAGCCGGTCTGCGGGCTTTGCTGGGCGGGCTGCCAGCCGACCCACTCTGACCGGGCCCGGTGTCGACATCCATCTGCGTACAGGTTTCAATTTTTGAGGAGATGCGGCCATGGCTGTTCGTGAGATTCTGAAAATGGGTGATGCACGCTTGCTGCGGGTGGCGCAGCCGGTGCGCGCTTTCGGCACTGCCGAGCTGGCGGCGCTGGTCGACGACCTGCACGAGACCATGGTCGCAGCCAACGGCGCCGGTCTGGCCGCGCCGCAGATCGGCGTCGACTTGCAACTCGTGATCTTCGGTTTCGAGCACAACCAGCGCTACCCTGAGGCGCCACCGCTGCCGCTGACGGTGCTGCTCAACCCGCAGATCACGCCCTTGTCTGCTGACGAGGTGGACGGATGGGAGGGCTGCCTGTCAGTGCCTGGTCTGCGCGGCCTGGTGCCGCGCTGGACCCGTATCCGCTACACCGGCCTGGACCTGCAGGGGCGGGCGATCGAGCGTGAGGCTGAGGGCTTTCATGCCCGGGTGGTGCAGCACGAGTGCGATCACCTGATCGGTCGCCTCTACCCGACCCGCATGCGCGACCTGACCCAGCTTGGTTACACCAGCGTGCTGTTCCCCGAACTCGGTGACAACGCCAGCGATGACTGACACCGCAGCTCGCGCCCAAGCTTCATAGCGGCGCACTGTCCGGGCGGTCGATTGACAAGCGGCCGAAGCCAACCGTCGGGCCGCAGTTGCGCGGCATTTCAACGCCAACGCGGCTTGGACGTCAGCGCCAAAGGCTCTGGCCGCGTTGTATCAACAGGCCACTCGCGTCGAGTGGTGGAGGTTGATCATGAAGCTTGCCAACACGGTCCGTGACCTGAGGCTGACGCGCCGGGCCATGTCGTGGTCTGCCAGGCTGAGGTGTTGGCTTTTCAGCATGTTGCTGGTCGCCGCGCCTGGCTGCTTGCTTGCCCAAGTCAATGAGTTGCCGGTTTTTGCCGGCAGCCTGAAGGCCTTGGCGGGCGACGTGAGTTGGTATGACCGTGACAGCGGTGGTTGGATTGGCACCACGCAGCAGGTGTTGCGCAATTGGCCGCTGGCCGCTGGCGACCGCCTGCGTACCGGACCCGACGGTCGAGCCGAGTTGCACCTGGGCAGCAGCACAGTCCGATTGGGCGCTGATGTCGAACTGACGCTACAGCGTTTGGATGAGCAAGGCTTGGTGCTTTGGTTGCAGTCCGGCAGCTTGGCCTTGCGGCTGACCGATCCGCTGCCTGGCAGCCATCCCAGCGTCGAACTGACGACGCTCGAAGGCCGCTGGCTGCCGACATCGCCAGGGCACTACCGCTTTGACCGGCAATCGAAGGCCAGCACGCCGGCCACCCAGGCCAGCGTCTGGCGCGGCGAGTTGCGTTTTGTCGGCCGCGACAGCGCCATGACGATCCCTGCGGGGCGTCGCGCCGATCTGTGGTTGGATCCCGTCAACAGGGTGACCCGTTACGCCTGGGCGCCGGTTGACCGGGATGTTTTTGCCGACTGGGTGGCCCGCGATGAGCGACTGGACGATGCGCCCAGCGCGGCGCGCCACGTGCCGCCTACCATGAGCGGTTGGCAGGATCTCGACCGCCATGGCGATTGGGTGACGCATCCCGAACACGGCGAGGTCTGGCAGCCTCGCGCGGTGGCGCCGGGCTGGGCGCCATTCCATGATGGACGCTGGGCCTGGGTGGCACCTTGGGGCTGGACCTGGATCGATGCCGCGCCCTGGGGGTTTGCGCCGTTTCATTACGGATCCTGGGTGGTGTGGCGAGGCCGCTGGTGCTGGTCGCCGGGCCCACGCCACCATCCGGTGCGCTACGCCCCGGCCCACAGAGGCTGGTTCGTTGCGCCAGCACCTGGCCCGCACGCTGGGCGGCGGCCACCGCCGCCGCGGGTGGTGATACCGATCATCGTGAACCCGCCGCCGCGCCATGTTGCACCTCAACCTGTCAGACCTCTTCCGCCGCGCGAGTTTGAGCGGCGGCACGGCACGGCACCCCACGAAATCGAAGGTCGTGAGCGTGGACGGCATGGGCCTGACAGGCCGCCTGACAGGTCGCCTGTGGACCGTGTCGGGCCTGTTGCGTCACCGTCCACGCCACCTGTGTTGCCACCTCTGAAGACCGAGGCACCGCCACCTCGCCGCGACCGAGACGAGGCCAGTCCGACGCTTGTGCCGCCGGCTCCGACGACAGGTCCATCCCCTCGACCGGCACCA
>JBILYN010000509.1:0-3070 GCA_044377715.1 Aquabacterium sp. | reverse complement strand
AAGGACCGGCCCAGCGCCTGAACCTGGGTCGCGCTCAGGCAGGTGTCGGTCTTGGCGCCGCTGCACTGCAGGTCGGACAGCTTGAAGACGCTCTGGCAGCGCTTGATGTCACCGACGATGCCGTCGACCAGCAGGTCCAGCGAATCGCAGCGTGCCACCACCTGGTCAGCGACCAGCTTCATGTCGGCCGGGCTGAAAGCGCGGCGGATGTCGGGGTCGACCAGCTTCCAGCTCTGGATGTCCCAGGCATGCTGAACCGCGGCCTTGGGCAGGTTGAATCCGGGCGCGCCGGCCAGGAAGCCGTCGTACAGGTCGGGGTAGCGCTCGGCAGCGACCATCGCGTGGCGACCGCCGTTGGAGCAGCCGGCCATGTAGTTGCGCTGCGGCTTCTCGCCGTAATGGCGCTGGATCAGTGCCTGAGCCACTGGCCAGACCGCAGCGTTGGCGCTGTAGCCATAGTCGCGCCTGGCTTGCGGGTCCAGGCCAAACAGGTTGCCGCGCGCCAGACCGGCGCCAGCGTTGGCCGGGTCGTCGCCTTGATGGCCAGAATCGCTGCTGACCACCGCGAAGCCGCGCGCCAGCGCATCGGTCGCCAGCACGCCCATGTCGCCCAAGGCAGGTTTGACAACGCCGTCGTTGCCGCCGTTGACTTGGTGCAAAAAACGCTTGTTCCAGGCTTGCGGCAGGCGCATCTCGAAGCCGATCGCGTAGCGCTTGCCATCGACGCCGGTGCGCTCGCCGAGTTGGCCCTGCACCAGACAGTACGCCGGGTGGCCTTTGTCGTCAGCAGGCATCGCGCTGGACTGGGTGACGCGCAGGCCCGGCAAAGAGCTGACAGCGCCGGGCAACGCTGCGCAGGGCAGGCCCGCGGGACCGGGACCCGCTGCGCAGCCGGCCAAGCCCGCCGCTGCGGCCAACAAGGCCAGCAAACCATGGTGGCGGCAACCCATGCTCCCCGGTCTGCCTGGGCTCGCCGCGGCGGAAGTCCGGTGGTTGGGCGAGAGTATCTGGCGCATGTCGTCTCCTGCCGGCGTTCGGTTTGCGGTGGGTACATCGGTCAGTGCAGTCGGGCCGGAATTCCGGTCCACAATGAAGTGACGACGTCGCCGTCGCGGAGCCCATGCTGATGATGAGACGAATCGAAATCGGTCTTCCCACACGAAACCGTCCCGACTGCATCCCCATGATGCTGCAAGCGCTGAGAACCCAAGACTATGTTCATTGGGATCTCACAATAGTGGACGACAACGATCCGCCATTGCTGAGAGACAACCTTGTGGTTCAGCGGATGTTGTGGTTACTGGAAATGGAAGGGCATAGGTGGCGAGTACTTCGCGGCGTGCGTCAAGGTCCACATTACGCACACAACGTCACCTTGGTCAGTGCCGAGCATTCTTGGGTGCTGCGAATCGACGACGATCTGGTGCCGCAACCCACGTTCATCAGCACCCTGGTTGAAACGATCCAGCATTACGAGAAGGCGCTGCCAGTGGGTGCGATCGGAGGGGTTTATCCCGAGGTCGCTGCTGGAGATCGCACGCACCACCACATGTCCGATCAAGTTCGTGCGGCATTGCCGCAGTACGCGCCGTTTGAGTCGGTAGAACAGCGCTTTCTCTTGCCTGGAGAAAAGGCTCGCTTGGTCAAGGCGCTGTACTCATCGTTCTTGTACGACCGGGTCGCGCTGGAAGCTGCCGGTGGTTTTTCGCTGGCTTTTTCTCGGCGCGGTGAAAAAGAAGAGACCGATGCCACGCTGCGATTGTTCATGCGCGGCGCTGGCGTGATCTTGGAGCCCAATGCCCAAGCCTGGCACTTGGCGGCACCCGCAGGCGGTGCGCGCATGACGAGCCATGAGCAGCAACCCTTTATCGAGCGTGACAACGCCGTTTTTGAAGACCGTGTCAGAAAGCTCGCCGCTGGAAGTTTCGACTGGGATGCCGAGCGCCAAGCGAATCTGTCATCTTTTGAACGCTACCGCCAGTACCGGCATTCCCCTTCCGGGTTCTATGGCTACGAAGCCTGAAGCGACCTATGTCAAGAACGCCAGCGTTCAACCCGCCAGTCGCTCGGCCACCGCATCGCCCCAGGGCGACATCACCTCGGTGCAGCCCATGTTGTCCAGGCCCTCGCGCAGCGCGCCCGACGGGCAGGCAAACGCGTAGGGGTAGACCTGGCGCCGCACGGCACTGAGCGAGAACTCGGCCGCCAGTGCGGCCAGCACGTCGGCCGGCAAGGCTGCATCTGCCACCACCTGGGTGCCGCCGCTGACATCGATGCGGGGCTGGTGGAACGCGTCTTCCAGGCTCATGCCGTGGTCGATCAGGAACGAGCTGAGCTGCAGCACCGCGCCCAGGATCTTGCGTCCGCCCGAGGCACCGACCGCAAAGCGCCGTCCGTCCGCCGTCTCGCCGACCACCGGGCAGTAGTTGGTCAGGCAACGCTTGTCGGGCGCCAGCGAGTTGGGCTTGCCGGGTTCGGGGTCGAACCACATCACGCCGTTGTTGAGCAGCATGCCGGTCGACGGCGACACCACCCGTGAGCCGAAGATCGACAGCAGCGTCTGGGTCACCGAGCAGATGTTGCCGCGCGCGTCGACCACGCAGAAATGCGTGGTACAGCCCGGCGCTTGCGGCGACTCGTGGTCACCCATGAGTTGCAGCCTGCTGCCAAAAGCCGCCGTCAGCGCCCTGGCATAAGCCAGGTAGGTGGATGCGTCTGGCGCGCCGGCCCCGGGCTGGTAGTCGCGCGCCAACTGCTGCAGCGCCATCGCCAGCGTTGGCCCGCCAGTCAGCCCCGGCGCGGCGTACACCTTGCCGCCACGGTAGGGGATGGCCAGCGGGTCGACCCATTCAGCGCGGTAAGCGGCCAAGTCGGCCTCGCTCAAGCAGCCACCCTTGGCGCGAACGTCGCGCACCAGCGCGCGCCCGATGTCGCCGCGGTACAGCGCCTGCGCGCCTTGCTCGGCGATCTCGGTCAGCGTGCCGGCCAGCACGCGCTGGTCGAGATGGCGCTCGGCTGTCGAGGTCCAGGCATTGCCTATCGGCCAGCAACCGTCCTCGAGAAACATCGC
>JBILYN010000508.1:0-3079 GCA_044377715.1 Aquabacterium sp. | reverse complement strand
CCTTCAGCCCGGTGGTTGGCGTCGAGGCGGTCACCGTCGTTCCAGCCGCCATGGGGTTGAATCGGCCCACAGACCCGTTGGGGCCGCGCGAGGAAAAGGTGTTGGCATCCGCGACGATGAAAGGCAGTGCCATCGATGCGCCCGCGCCGTACCAGACCTGACCGCTCAGCACCGGCGTGAACACCGACGTGGTCGTGGGTTGCGGCCCCGTCTGCAAGGTGATCGCCTGGCATGACGCATCCAAACCGCTCTTGCCGGCCCACAGCACCCGCGCAGCCGAAGTCGACAGGACAGTCTCGGTGGCGCGGCGCACATAGACCTTGCCGCCGCCACTCCAGCTGCCGTCGCAGGTGCTGCCACCCATTGACGGAATGCTCGGGTCAAGTGCCAGCAAAGCCGTGGTGGCGGCGGTGGCCCCCGCTGCCGCAGCAGCGGCGACACAGGCCGAGGTGTTGGCGATATTCGTCGGCACGTACTCGTCAAGGCTGACATCGTAGAAACCGTCGAAGACCCTGTCCTTGAAGACATTGCCCAGGTCCTGGAAAGGCTCGCCGGGGTCGTGGATGTTGTTGCCGTTCTGGTCGATAAAGGACTCCTCGCCCAAGGCATACGCTGTCACCGTGATCCTGCCGTCGGCAGGTCTTGGGTTGGACGAGACAAAACCGGCCGTCGTTCGCGCCAAACCCGAGGCCAGCTGGATCTGCTTGATCGACTCGATCTGGCCGCCTTCGGCAACGAAGTTGATCGACGTGCCGGCGGGTACCGGGTTGCCGCTGCGGTCGGAAGCGATGATGTTGTAGCTGTTGGGTGTGCCGTCGATGTTGAAGCCCTCGATGTTCTTGGTCGCCTGTGCCAGAGAGAAATTGAGCTGGGACGGCAAACCCACTGCGACGCTGAGATTGCTTGACACGGTCGCAACGACAGGCAACACGCCGGTCAGCGTGGCAGACACCCGGATCGGCGTGGGCAAGGTGCCGGCGTTGACCCGCACCGTCACCCGACCCGAGGCATCAGAGACTTGGGACACATCGGCAATGCCGCCTTCGATGGCGACACCACCGCCGCGTGTCAGCAACGACAGCGTCACGCTGCGGTTGGGCAAGGTGTTGCCAGCACCATCCCGAACCTCGAAGGTCACGGTGGATGTCTCGGTAAAGCCTGAGCCCTTGATGTAGATCACCTCTGGCGACGCCGACACAAAGGCCAGGCTCGAAGCCATCGGTGTCGCCACCGGCAAACTCAGCGACGCGCTGGCCGAACCGCCAACAATGCTGGCCTGCAGCTTGTCCTCGGCCTGCAACGCGCCGCAGCCGTTGTCCTTGTACTGCAAGGCCACGCTTGCGCTGGTGGCTGCGAAGGTCAAAGGCGACAAGCTGGCTTTGCCCTGGCTGACACAGGAGGACGTGACGCTGACGTTGACGGGCGAACCAACGGAGGCACCTGTGATGCCAAGCGTCAGTGTCGTCTGGCCGTAAGCGCCCAAGGATGGAATGGCGGAGGTCAGGCTCGGCAGCGCCACATTGGTGGCCTGGATCTGGAAGCCTTTGGTGCTCTGCAATGCTGTGCCGGCAAAGCTCGCCGAAGCGGAGACTTCATCGGCACCGGCAATGGTCGAACTCACCGGCGACAGGATGACCACCGCCTTGCCTGAAGCATCGGTCAATGCGGTGCCGAGATTGGTCTTGCCCAGCCCTCGCACCACCGAGAAGGTGATGACGGCACCAGCGACGGCCTGCCCTTTGCCGTCGCTGAGGATGGCCGTCACAGTCGCGGGCGACGCTGCGCTGACAGCCGTCGACGACAACGAGGTCTGCAGCACCGGCGGCGCGTTCAAATTTGACGAAGAGACCTGCACCACGAATGGCGCCGTGACCGTCACACCGCCGACTGTCGAAGTGACCTCGATCTGATCGGCGCCGTTGCTGCTGGTCGACTTGGGTGTCACCGTCACGGTCGCAACACCGTTTGAGTTGGTCGATGAGGTCGCCGCGTCGAAGGAACTCAGGCCAAACAAGGAACTGACTTTGACGATGGTGCCGGCGCCAACGACCAGACCGGCACTGTCTTTCACCAGGATCGATAAAGTGGCCGGCGTGGTCGAAGTAACGGCCGAACTTGACGCGGTGATCGTCATTGAGGGCGAATCGGCCAGCACCTGCACGACGATCGAGCTCTGCACGGCAAAGCCATTCACCGTCGCACTGGCGCTCAGCGTATCGGCTGCTGTGGCGCTTGGATCGGCCACGCTCACCGCGATGATGGCCAAGCCATTGCCATCAGTCTTCGCCGATGGCGCACCGAGTTTGACCTTGCCGCCGAGCGACGAGAAAGCCACCGGAACGTTTGGCACCATGTTGCCACCGACATCCTTCACGACTACCGCCAAGGTCTTCGGACTCGGCATATCAGTTGAACCCCGCAGCGTGTTGGAAGGGCTGATCGTCAGACTCAGCGTCGGCGCATTGCCCAGCACGGTGAAGGCAGCACTGCCTTGTGTGGATGCGGTCCCTCCTCTTATCTGGCCGATGACCTGGTCAGCGCCACTTGTCGTACCTGCGGCAACGCTCAGTACAGCCGCCGCACTGCCACTAGCACCAGTGGCGACAGAGGCCACATTCAGGCTCGCCAAATTGCCTCGAAGTGTGCTCAGGTCCACCACCGCACCAGAGACAGGGTTGCCTCTGAGGTCACGAACCGTCACCGTCATCGTGGCAGGACTGACGGGAGTGACTGTGGCGGACGACAACGCGATGGTCACGACGTTTGTCGTGGAGTTCACTATCTGCAACACGGTTTGTCCAGAAACCGTGACTCCGCTGACGGTCGTCGCCACGAGAATCTGATCGGCGCCGTTGGTGGTGGCCGTCTTCGGCGACACCTTGAACGTCGCGATGCCGCTCGCATTGGTGATGGCTGTCGTGGCATCAAAGACGCTAAGACCCAAGACCGAGCTCACCGTGACTACTGCACCCGCACCGAACGGGCTGCCTCCGCCATCCTTGACCGTCACCGACAAGGTCGCTGGCGTTGCAGCGTCAGCACTGGGTGCGCTAAGGCTCATTAGCAGCGTCGGCGTATC
>JBILYN010000507.1:0-3087 GCA_044377715.1 Aquabacterium sp. | reverse complement strand
GGTGACTGTGGCGCCGGCTGTCACGTCCCTGGCGACGGCAACAACGCAGACCGCGACCGCTGCGACGCCAACAGCACCGACCTTGACGCCTCAGGCCGTCGCGGCGACGCCGCAGACTGGCGTGACACCGCAAGCTGTCGCGACGACGCCGCAGACTGGCGTGACACCGCAAGCTGTCGCGACGACGCCGCAACCTAGCGTGACACCGCAAGCAATTGCGACGACGCGGCAACCGAGCATGACCATGCAAGCTGTTGCGACGATGCCGCAACCGAGCGTGGCATCGCAAGCTGTCTCGACGACGCCTCAGGCTGTTGCAACGTCGCCGCAGGCCGCTGCGATGCCGTCGCCGTCGGCCTCGACGCTTGCCTCGTTGGCAAGCGCGACGCAGGCCGCAAAACCCATTGACTCTGCAGGCGCTGGCGCCTCGAGGTCGGCTGTCCCAATGCAGGACACCACATGGCTAGGCCGGCCCTTGACGCTCAGCCAGGTTGAACAAGTGGCCACCACCGCGCCGACTGCATCCGCAGTGGCGCGGCCTGCCGCCCGGCCCACCGCCATGGCTGAGGCCCTTCAAGTGAGGGCCCATCCGGCCGGTATCAGCGCCGTGGTGGCGCGCGCGGTGGAGGCCGTGCCGGCCGCCGAAAAGCTGTTGACCTCACTCAGCCAGCCTGAGACACCGGTCAAGGCGCTGGACCGCGACCAGCCGATCGACACGACGCAGTTCCTCGCTTCGCAGCCCGGGGCTTCGAACTTTGCGGCAGCGCCCACCGAGCGGCCAGCGCTGACCGGTCGATCACCGGAGCTTGCGTCTGAACCGGGGCGCGCCAACATCGATTCGGGTCGGTTGCAGCTTCAGATGCAGAGCGCTGAGTTGGGGCCCATGAGCCTGGACATGGCGCTCGACGCCGCCGGCCATGCCCACCTGATCGTGCACGCCGCGACCGAGTCCTTGGCGCTGTCTCTGGGCGAGCGCACAGGCCAGCTTGTCGATGCGATGCGTGACATGGGTTTGACGGTCCAGGTGGATGTGCGCCAGGGTGGTCCCCAGGCTGGTTTTACCGGCGGTGGAGCGGCAGGCCAGCAGGCGTCGCCCGATGCCAACCGCGGCGGTGCTGCGCCGCCTGAGCCGCGCGCGCTGCCGATCGTTCCCGCCGCGCCGCGGCGTCCCGCCGCGACCGAGAGCGGCGCCTTGAGTTTTTACGCCTGACGGCAACCCACTCCAACACACAAGGTTTCCATGGCAGAACACGAAAAAGTCGAAGGCGCAGCGGAAGCGGCTGTTGGCCACGATGCGCCGGGGCCGGCTAAGAAGTCCAAATTGCCGATGATCATCGGCGCCGTGGCGTTTGTGGTCTTGGCCGGCGCCGGCTACTACTTCGGGGTCGCTCTGCCGGCCAAGAAGCACGCTGAGGAAGAGAGCGAGAAGTCGGTTGAAAAGCGTTTGATGAAGCAACTCGAGCGCAAGAAGGACAACAAGCCGCCGGTCTTCATCGCGATGGACGAGTTTCTTGTCAATCTGCCTGGCAAGGGCGGCGAGCATTACCTGTCGACCAAGCTGGTGCTGCGCACTGCCGACGGCGCGACGGAGAAGCGAATCACCGAGTTCCTGCCATTGGTTCGCGACCGGATCCTGGCGGTGCTGTCAGCTCGTACCGTCGCTGAACTGGCGACAGTCGAAGGCAAGGAAGGCATGGCCAAGGACATCGCGTTGGTCATCAACGCGATCATCGAGCCGCAGCTGACGGCAATCTTCATCCTGCAGCAAGAGCCCTCGACCGCTGACTTGCGCAACCTCGAGCGCTTGGGCGCGATCCCGCGTGAGACCGCCGGTGGCGGGTCCTACAGCGCGGTGGCCAAGGAGGCAGCAGCGCAGTTCTGGAAGGTGACCGAAATGGACCTGCCGGTTCAAGCCGTGTTGTTCAACGCCCTTGTGATGCAGTGACGCAGGGCACGGCAGCGCCATGACCGATCCCAGTTCAAAGCCCGCGACAGCAGCCGAGGAGTCGGCAGCGTTCATCTTTGACAAGATGCACCGCGTCATCAAGCGGCGCATGCCTACGCTCGAGCTGATCCACGAGCGCTTTGCCCGCACCGCCCGACTCGCGCTCTACAACATGGTGCGGCGCTCGGTTGAAGTCGACGTGATGATGCCCGAGCTCAAGCCTTACGCTGCTTTTGTAGACGCTTTTCCCGAACGCACGAACATCAACCTGGTCAACATCCGGCCGCTGCGCGGGGTCGGCTGCTGGATCATCGATCCGCAAGTGGTCTACATCACGATCGACAACATGTTCGGCGGCGAGGGCAAGTTGCCGCCCAAGATCACGACCAAGGAATACACCGCGATCGAGCTGCGCATCATCCGACGCCTGATCGACAGCTTGCTGGCCGAGTACGAGAAGGCCTGGAAACCGGTGCACGAGATCAAATTCGATTTCCTGCGCCAGGAGACGAGTTTCCAGTTTGCCCGCATCACCGACAACGAGGAGATGGTGTTGCACTGCAGCTTCACCGTCACGATCAACGGCCGCAAAGGCAGCGTGGACCTGTGCATCCCGTTCTGGGTTCTGGAGCCGATCAAATCGCTGCTGTTCAGCCAGATGCAAGCCTTCCAGCCCGACGAAGACACCTCCTGGGGTGACAACCTGCGCGCTGAGGTGCAGTCGGCGCAGGTCCAGTTGGTCGCGGTGCTGGCCAAGAAAGAAGGCACCCTGGGCGAGGTGCTGTCTTTCAATGTTGGTGACTTGCTGCCGATAGAGTTGCAGGATCCGATCAGTGTGATGGTCGACGGCCTGCCGATGATCAAAGGCGCTTACGGGGTCCGCAACGGCCGCTATGCGGTGAAGATTTCCGAGATCGAACATCCGATCGAGTTCAGCAACCGGCCGGTCGAGCGCGGGGTGATGAGCCCGAGTTTTCGCAAACGGATCGAGGCGGCCGCCACGTCCGACAACTTTCTAGATCGAGACTAGCCGTGAGCACAGAGTCCACTTCAAGCCCCAGCGCCGCCGAACCTCTGGGCGCAGACCCCAAGCGCGGCAAAATCCAGCCCTCTCCTTATTCGCTGCTCGATGAGTCGGTCGG
>JBILYN010000506.1:0-3097 GCA_044377715.1 Aquabacterium sp. | reverse complement strand
CGCGGCACCAGTCGATCAGGATGGTGTCGCAGCGAACGACCGCGTCGAACAACTCGGCCATGCAGTCGTGGGGTTCGATCTGGGTGGTGTGCGGGTTGAAGTTCAGGCCCAGCCCCTGCTCGACGACCTGCCGGCTGAAGCCCTGCCAGTCGTGGTCGGGGTAGGCCGCGAGGTGGGCGTTGTAGTTGCCCACCGCGCCGTTCATCTTGGCCAGCAACGGCACCGCGGCGATGCGCGAGCGGGCGGTGGCCAGCCGCGCCAGCACATTGGCCACTTCCTTGCCCACGGTGGTCGGGCTCGCGGTCTGGCCGTGGGTGCGAGACAGCATCGGCAGCTCGGCCATCGCATGTGCCATCGCCCGCAGTTTGGCCAGGATGCGGTCGATCGCCGGCAGCAGCACTTGTTCGCGCGCGGCCTGCAGCATCAGCGCGTGGCTGGTGTTGTTGATGTCCTCGCTGGTGCAGGCGAAGTGGACGAATTCGCCCGCCGCCTCGAGTTCGGCATGGCCCTTGAAAGCGTCCTTGATCCAGTACTCGACCGCCTTGACGTCGTGGTTGGTTCTGCGCTCGATGTCCTTGATGGCTTGCGCGTCGGCTTCAGAGAACCGCGCCACCAGCGCGCGCAAATGGCTGCGCGAGGCCAAGGCCAGCGGCTTGAACTCGGCAAAGCCGGCGTCCGACAGCGCGATGAACCACTCCACTTCGACCTGCACCCGGCGCTGCATCAGGCCGAACTCGCTCAGCAAAGGCCGCAGCGCGGCCACGCGCGAGGCATAGCGACCGTCCAGCGGCGACAGGGCGGACAAGGCGGACAGGGTCGAATCGGACATCGGGCAGCGGCGTTTCAAATAGAGAGGGCGGCCCTTGGCGCACCAGCGCTGAGTCCACCACGGGAAAACGCTGATTTTAGGCGGGCTGGTCCTGAGCGGGCAGGCCCGCGCCGCCTTTGCCTTGGACTGACGGCGCCTGACGGTTCACTAGGCTCCTAAAACCTTGGTTGAGGGATCTTGGCGGTCATGAACGGCAATGCCAGCGCTGCTTTTTGGCATCGCCCAGCGCCAATCCACAACGCCCGCGACCCTGCGGGCGTGGTCGTGAAGCCGCCTCGGCGCCCGGCTTTGCGCAAAGGATTGCTGGCGCGATAGTGCGCGCCGCGTCGCCTTGGTGCTGCTGTATCCGATTCGGGGCGCGTTGACCCAAATCCGCACGGCGCCGGTGCGCTGGCCGACTGCGTTCCGCGCCACTGCCCGGCCTGATTTCAGGCCTGCCCCCTCGGCCAACAGACCTGGCCTGCAAGTTGCTTGTATACCGGTCAGAACACCGGCTGTCAGGTCGGTTCTATACCGGCCACAGTTGGCCTAACCTCAGGAGTGAGCATCAATGTCGCAAGCCATCTGGAATCGTCGTGACTGGATCAAGAGCGCTGGCGCGCTGGCCGCGGTGGGCTTAGGCCCCGCCGCCATGGCGCAGAAGCCCTTGACCGTGGGTTTCATCTATGTCGGCCCGCGCGACGACTACGGCTACAACCAGGCCCAGGCCGAGAGCGTGGCGCTGGTCAAGAAGATGCCTGGCATCAAGGTGATCGACGAAGAGAACGTCCCCGAGACCAACGCAGTGCAAAAGGCGATGCAAGGCATGATCGCGCAGGACGGCGCGACGCTGCTGTTCCCCACCTCCTATGGCTACTTCGACCCGCACACGTTGGCGGTGGCGGCCAAGAGCCCGGCGGTGCGATTTGCCCATTGCGGCGGGCTGTGGGACAC
The DNA here is from genome assembly GCA_044377715.1 of Aquabacterium sp. GTDB lineage: Bacteria > Pseudomonadota > Gammaproteobacteria > Burkholderiales > Burkholderiaceae_C > Pseudaquabacterium. The sequence continues at coordinate 1,335 of JBILYN010000506.1, read as the reverse complement.
GGCCAAGCACCCCAAGAACACCGGCAGCTTCTTCGGCTACATCGACGAAGCCCAGTACCTCAACGGCGTGATCGCCGGCCATGCCAGCAAGAGCAAGAAACTGGGCTTCATCGCCGCCAAGCCGATCCCGCAGGTGCTGCGCAACATCAACGCTTTCACGATGGGTGCACGGTCGGTCGACCCGACCATCACCACCACCGTCATCTTCACCGGCGACTGGAGCATGCCGGTCAAGGAAGCCGAGGCCACCAACAGCCTGGCCGACCAGGGCATAGACGTTTTCACGATGCATGTGGACGGGCCCAAGGTGATCGTCGAGACCGCCGCCAAGCGCGGCAAGTTCGTCTGCGGTTACCACGCATCCCAAGCCAAGCTGGCGCCTAACGCTTATCTGACCGGTGCTGAGTGGAACTGGCTGACCGCCTACAAGCAGATCATCGAGGCCGCCCAGACCGGCAAGCCACACCCCAACTTCGTCCGCGGCGGCTTGAAAGAAGGCTTCGTCAAGAGCTCGCCTTACGGTTCGATGGTGGCCGAGGGCGCGCGCAAGAACGCCGACGCGGTGCGCGCCAAGATGGTGGCCGGCGGCTTCGACATCTTCGCCGGCGAGTTGAAGGACAACACCGGCAAGGTGGTGATCGCCAAGGGCAAGGCTTTCAAGCAGACCGACCTTGAGCTCGAAGGCATGAACTACCTGGTCGAAGGCGTGATCGGAAAAGTTTGACCCACCCCCGCAGCGACCTGCGGTCGCCTCCGCCTCAAGGGGGCGCCGCCAGCGGCCCGGCCTAGCCGGTTCCGCAGCGTCTGCTGGGTACCCGCTCTCTTGCGCAATTCGGTTCGGTAATTCTTCGGGACTCATCCACATGGCCATACCCCGGACCTGGCACGCCCCCGCCGAAGCCCTGCTGCTGCCTGCCGGCGCGCTGGCCGCGGCGCTCGCGCTGTTTGGCGGCTTCGTCTGGTTTGGCGGCCACAGCCCGGTGCAGGCCTGGGTGCTGTTGTTCCAGGGCGCGTTCGGCGATGCCTTTTCGTGGCAGAACTCGCTGCAGCGCGCCGCGCCGCTGATGCTGACTGCGTTGGCCGTGGCGCTGCCTGCCCGCGCTGGGCTGACCGTGATCGGCGGTGAGGGTGCCCTGGTGCTGGGTGCGCTGGGTTGCGCCGGCCTGCCATACATATTGTCGTATCTGAGCGGCACGACTGGCAGCGCTGCAGTGCTGGTTGCCGGTGCGCTGATGGGCGCGGGCTGGATCGCGCTGGCCGGCGCACTGCGTCAGTGGCGCGGCGTCAACGAGACCATCTCCAGCCTGCTGCTGGGCTACATCGCCATCGCCTTGT
>JBILYN010000184.1:0-9283 GCA_044377715.1 Aquabacterium sp. | reverse complement strand
GGGCACTGACCATGGCAGCCTGCAGCCGGCCGACGCTGGCACAGGCTGTCGTTCGGATTGCGTTGCTGGGGATATGGCTGGGGGCGGCAATGCTCTCAGGCGCTTGCGCGCTGCTGCCAAGCGCTGCACCGCCGGCACGCGAAGCCGGCACCGGCCCGAAGCTCGTGGTGGTGGCCCCGAAGGAACTGCTGCCACTGCTCGAGAAATACCTCGACCTGGGCCGGCTACAGGACCTGCGCGGTGACGAAACCGTCGATGACATCGAATGGGCCAGGCTGATCGGCGCCGCACCGGCACAGGCGCGTGAACTGCTGCAGACCGAAGGCTATTTCGACGCCCAAGTCAGCGCAGCTCGCACCACAGTCGGTGCACAACGACAGGTCACGCTGACAGTCGATCCAGGCCCGCGGACCCAGGTCGCAAGTCTGCAGATCGACACGCAGGGCGATCTCAGGCAACGCATCGACAGCGGGGACGCCATGGCCTTGGCCTTGAAAGACGCGCTCGCCAGCGACGCCGCTCAACAAGTCGGCCAAGCCTTCCGCAACCCGGATTGGGTCGACGTCAAGCAACGCTTGCTGGCGCGCTTGCGGGCCGCGGGCTACGCCAGCGCCACCATGGCCGACAGCCAGGCCTTGGTCGATGTACCCAGCCAAAGGGCCCAGCTCAGCGTGATGATCGCCAGCGGGCCGCTGTACCTGGCCGGTCGGCTGCAGATCGAAGGCCTGCGTCATCATGACGAAGCCACCGTCCGCCATCTAGCCGGCTTCGGCAGCGGTGCGCCGCTGACCGAAGCGCTGCTGCTCGACTACCAGGAGCGATTGCAGAAGGCCGGGCTTTTCGAGTCGGCAAACATCAGTTTTGAACCGGTGGCAGAACGGGCCGCCAGCACCCCACTGCGGGTGCGGCTGAGCGAGTTGCCGCTGCAACAAGCCACCGTCGGTCTGGGCGTCAGCGCTAACACCGGCCAACGGGCGACGCTAGAGCACAGCCACCGCCGGCCGTTGGGTCAGGCCGTCACGGCGCACAACAAGCTCGAATGGGCCCGCGAGAGCCAGGCCTGGTCTGGCGACTTCCAGACCCACCCCGGCGACGGTTTTTTTCGCAACCTGCTGGGTGTGCAGGTCGACCGCGTCAACAGCGCTACCGACGTGGTGTTGTCACAGCGCCTGCGGCTGGGCCGGACCCAGGACACGCCGCGCATCGAACGGTTGTACTTCGGCGAGTTGCTGCGCTCCAGGCAGAGCGACATCGTGGCGGTCAATCCACTGGCCAACGCGAGCCCGAACACCGCCACGGCCGTCAGCGCCAACTACCACTTGGTGTGGAGAGATCTCGACAGCGTGCTGTTGCCCACCCGTGGGCTGACGCTCACGCTGCAAGGCGGCACCGGCCAAGCCAGCAGCGAGGGCGGTACCAGCGGGCCTTTCGCTCGCGTGTACGGTCGTCTGACCGGCTACCTGCCATTGGGCCAAGCCTGGTATGGCCATGCCAGACTGGAAGCGGGCCAGATCTTCAAGTCCGACAAGGTCACAGTGCCCGACGCGCTGGGTTTTCGCGCCGGCGGCGACGATTCGGTGCGCGGCTACGCCTTCCGCTCGCTCGCGCCTGTGGGCAGAGACGGTGGTACGGTCAGCGGCGCCTCGCTGCTGACGGCCAGTGCCGAGCTGGCGCGGCCCATCATGGCCAGCCTGCCGGCACTGTGGGGTGCGGTGTTCATCGACGCAGGCCGCGCCGTCGAACATTGGCACGATGACAAGCTCGCGCTGGGCTATGGCGTCGGTCTGCGCTGGCGCAGCCCCATCGGCCCGCTCAAGGTCGACCTCGCCTGGGGTGACGAGGTGCACAAGCTGCGGCTGCACTTCACGGTCGGGATCGCGTTTTGAGGCCGTCGCCAGACTCCACCCAAGCAGCGCCGCAAGCCGCCGCGCCGCGATGGCGATGGCGTTGGCGGCTTTGGGCGGGTGCTGCGCTGCTGGTCACCATCTTGCCGCTGGCCAGCCTGTGGGCCTTGCTGAACCACAGCGCTGTGCTGCCATGGTTGCTGCAGCAGGTGCCAGGTCTGAGCGTTGAAGGCTTGCAAGGCACGCTGGCCCAGGGCCGAATCCAAGCCCGCAGCATCCGCTGGCAGTTGCCTGCCGATGGCGGTGTGCTGACGGTGGACGGCCTGCTCGCCGAAGGCAACGGTATGCGCTGGGCGCCCTACCCTGGTGCCTGGTTCGGTCTGCGGCTGACGCTGCTGTCGGCCGACAGCGTGCAGTACCTGAGCGGCCCGGCCCAAGGTGTCAGCGCGCCGCCAGACCTGCTGCTGCCGCTCGGTCTGCAAGTCGATTCGTTGCGAATCGGCAGGCTGCAGATCGACGACATCGCGCCTGCCGAGGCCTTGACTGCCAGCCTGTGGCTGGGCGCCGACCACGGAGCGCAGCACCGGGTCGAGAACCTGCGATTGAACTGGCAACGCTCAGCGCTGCAAGGCGAGCTGAAGATCGCCAGCGCCGCGCCGATGCAGGTTCAAGCCCGCTTGCAGGCCGGGCGCGACGCCGCACCAGCCTGGGATGCCAGCCTGACGCTCAGTGGCCCGCTGGCACGACTGGCCGCCGACGCCAGGCTGCAAGGACGGCCTACTGCGGCCCGCCCTGCAGCGGCCCGCGCTACAGCGGCGGCCAGACCATCGCTCAGCGCCCAGGCCAACTTGCTGCCTTTCGAGGCCTGGCCATTGGGCGAACTCAACCTCGCGACCCAAGCCCTCGATTTGTCCTCGCTATGGCCCGGGCTGCCGCAGACCGCGTTGAGCGGGCACGCCACGGTGCAGTCCGGCGGCCTGGACCAAGCTGCCAGCGCGAGCGTCTCGCTGACCAACCAGCTGCCCGGCAACTGGAGCACCGGTCGGCTGCCTGTGCAAGCGCTGGCACTTCAAGCCAGCGCCGTGCCGCGCCACCCCGAGCAGCTCAAGCTCGACCGTTTCACGCTGACGCTGGCCGACGCGACCACCAGCGCAGGCCGCATCAGCGGCCGGGGTGGCTGGTCCGGCGACGCGCTGGCGCTAGACTTGACGCTGACCGATCTGCAGCCCGACCGGCTGCACCGGCAGGCCTCCGCGCTGACCATGGGCGGGCCCTTGCAACTGCGCGTCACTGGCCTGCCCGGCAACCAGACCAGCCAAGCGCTGACGCTGGCAGTCGACGCAAGGCTCAGCGGTCGAAGCCTAGACGGCAGCGGACAGCCGGTGCAGCTGCGCCTGGTCGGCAAGGGCAACTCAAGTGCGTTCGATCTCAGCGAAATCCGGGCCGAAGCCGGCCCAGCCAGCGCGCAGGGCCGACTCCAGGCCAGCGTCGAGCCCAAGGGATGGCGCTTGCGCGGCCAAGCCAGGCTGGACCACTTTGACCCCAGGCCCTGGTGGCGCGGCGCCGAGGGCAGCGCCTGGCGCCGCGGCCCGCACCGCTTGGACAGCGAGCTTGAGATTGACTTGCTCTGGCGCCACGCTCTGCCCGCCCAACAGAGCGGCCAGCAAACCCCTGCGCTGGAACGTTGGCTGAGCCGGATAGACGGCGGCGCAAGCCTGCGCCTGAGCCCTAGCGTGCTGGCCGGCGCACCGCTGGCAGGTGTGCTGAAGCTGCAGCGCACCGGCATCGACGGCAGAGCCAAGCTCGAAGCCGATGTCGAGCTGGCGGGCAACCGAATCACCCTGCAAGGCCAGCGCGCGGCCCAGCCTGCAGCCGATCGCTGGCAGCTTGAGCTCCAGGCACCAGCGCTGGCCAAGCTGGCACCGCTGGCGCAGTTGGCCAGCGATTGGGCACCCACGCTGTCCAACGAACTGGCAAGTTATTGGCCCGCCAGCGGCAAGCTCCAGGGTGAGCTTCAAGTCAGCGGCCGCTGGCCTGAGATCAGCAGCCAGGGCGAGCTGCGAGGCGAGCGCTTGGTGGCGGATATCGGCGCGATGCAATCGGCCACGCTGGGCTGGCGCAGTGGCGCAGACATCGACGCGCCGCTGTCGCTACAGCTCCAGGCCCAGGGTCTGGTCAGCGCGGCACAGCGGGTCGACGGCTTGACGGCCCAGCTCAGCGGCAGCCTGCGCAGCCACAGCCTGAGCCTGCACGTCGACAGCCCGGCCAAGCCACCCGCCTGGACCGAGAACCTGCTCGGCCCGGCAGGCAGCGGCACGCGCTTGCAGGTCGACGGTCGCGGTGGCTGGAGCCCAGGCGAGGCCAGCACCGGCGCGCCGGCAGGCCTGTGGCGGCTGCAGAATCTGACGCTACAAGGTGGTGCCCGTGACAGCCAGGGTGGCAGTCGGCCCTGGTTGTCAGCGCAGTCGCTGTCAGCCGAGCTCGCGCTGGGCCCGGACCTGCAGCCGCTGGCGCTGACCGTGGCGCCAGGTCGACTCCAACTGCTGAGCACCGCGCTGAGCTGGCGTGAGGCAAGCTGGCAGGCCGCATCAGGACCCGCCCGCGACGAAGGCAGCAGGCTGAGCTTGCAGGCCGAGTTGGAGCGATTCGACGTCGCCGCCCTGCTGGCCAAAGCCCAACCCGCGATGGGCTGGGGCGGCCAGCTCACGCTGGGCGGCCACATCGAGATCCGCAGCGCCGGTCGCTTTGACGCCGACGTCGTGCTGGAGCGGCTGTCGGGCGACCTCAGCCTGACCGACGACCTGGGCACGACCCAGGCCTTGGGCGTGACCGACCTGCGGCTGGCGCTGACCGCCCACGACGGGCTGTGGCAGTTCGCACAAGGCTTGGCGGGCGCAAGCCTTGGCGAGATGGCCGGCGCCCAGGTCTTGCGAACCAGCGCAGACCGGCGCTGGCCATCGGCCGATGCGCCCCTGCAGGGCGTGCTGGAGTCGCGGGTGGCCAACCTGGGGGTGTGGGGTGCCTGGGTGCCACCCGGCTGGCGCCTGGTGGGCAAGCTGCAAACCAGCGCCAGCTTCGGCGGTACGCTGGGCGCGCCCGAACTGCGGGGCGAGGTCGTCGGCAGTGGTTTGGGCGTTCGCAACCTGTTGCAAGGGGTGAACCTCGCCGACGGTGAACTCGCACTGACCCTGGCCGGCGACAGCGCAAGCATCGAACGCCTGGTCTTCAAAGGCGGTGACGGCCAGCTCAAAGTCAGCGGCAGCGCGACCCTGGGTGCGACACCCAGCGCCAGCCTGCAGATGGCGGCCGAGCGCTTTCGCCTGCTCGGCCGCCTCGACCGCCGGCTGGTGGCCAGCGGCCAGGCCGACCTGCGACTCGACGCCCAGAGGCTGAAGCTGGACGGCAGCTTCACGGTCGATGAAGGTCTGCTCGAGCTCACCCAGGGCAACGCCCCTGCGCTGGACGCCGATGTCCAGGTCCGCCGCGGTGCTGCGGCGGCGTCAGCACCGGCCGAGCGGGCCGCAGCCGCCCCCATACCGCTGGCGCTGCGCCAGGCCCAGGTCGCGCTCAAGATCAACCTCGGCCAGAAGCTGCGGCTGCGCGGCCACGGCGTGGACACCGGCCTGCGCGGCGAGCTGATGGTCAGCAGCCCAGAGGGCAAGCTGGCCTTGCGCGGGCAGGTGCGTACCGCCGGCGGCACGGTCGCGGCCTATGGGCAGAAGCTCGAGATCGACCGCGGGACGGTCAACTTTGGCGGCGCGCTGGACAACCCGCAGCTCGATGTGCTCGCGATACGGCCCAACCTCGACCAGCGGGTGGGCGTGCTGGTGACGGGATCGGCGCAAAACCCTCGCATCCGCCTGTACAGCGAGCCCGAGCTGGCCGACTACGACAAGCTGTCCTGGCTGATGCTGGGTCGGGCGCCCGATGGCCTGGGCCGCAGCGACACCGCGCTGCTGCAGCGCGCCGCGCTGGCGCTGCTGTCCGGTAAGGGCCAAAACCCCACCGATGCGCTGCTGGAAGGACTGGGGCTGACCGACTTCTCGGTCCGTCAAAGTGATGGCGACAACCGCGAGACCATCGTCAGCCTGGGCAAGCAGCTATCGCGGCGCTGGTATCTGGGCTACGAGCGAAGCGTCAACGCCACCACCGGCACCTGGCAGCTGATCTACCGAATCGCCCAGCGATTCACGCTTCGCGCGCAATCGGGCAGCGAGAACGCGCTCGACATGATCTGGTCCTGGCGCTGGTAGACGGCATGCGAGAATCTTGACCGCCCCAGCCGCCGTAGTTCAACGGATAGAACAAGCGCCTCCTAAGCGCTAGATACAGGTTCGATTCCTGTCGGAGGCACCAACATAGGGTCCACAAGAGGTCAGCAAGGGACAAAAACCCATTGCACAGCCCGCGGCGCGGCCACTGTCGGGCGGCTTTACAGCCCCGAAAACACCCTGGTGCAACTGCAGGATCTGCCCACTCTGGACGAACCACCTTGGTCCTGGAAGAAAGCGGCATTGGTTGGCGACAATCACCCTGGCCGGCGGCCAGGATAGTTGACGCCGGCCACGGCATTGAGCCTGCCGTACAGCGAGCGGGAGGAGTGGCGCAAGGTGCTGGAGTACCAGGCGCTGGTGGAGCGATCGAATTTACAGGGACCTCCCGGCCTATTGGAAGAGATGGCGAGCCAGTCGCCGACTGTGCTGCCACTGAAACCGTGAGGACATCGGCGCCCTAGCACGAACCATCCGAAGCCAAACGCTGAAGCCAGAGCTGCCCAGCGGCCCGACTTCGTTACCATCTCTCTCATTCATTTCTGCCCTCAAAAGCCGAGGAAAATCAATGTCAATTGCAAAATGGTGTGTGCTGGTGGCCTGTGTGTTGCCGATCGCCACAGTGGGGCTGGCCAAAATCAGCACCGCACGCTTGTCGCGTAAAAGCGGTGGCTATGACAACAACAGCCCACGGGAGTGGGCTAGCAAATTGACAGGATGGCAGCAGCGCGCCTGCGCCGCGCAGGTCAACGGTTTTGAGGCCTTGCCTTTGTTCATCGCCGGCGTACTGTTTGCCCAAATGGCACAGGCCGACCAAGCCCGTATCGACATGCTGGCCCTGTCGTTTGTAGGCATCAGAATTGCCTATGTCGCTGCGTACCTGGCCAACCAGGGCAGCCTGCGCACCTTGATCTGGGCGGCTGGTTTTGGCGTGTGCGTTGCCTTGCTGGCCATGGGCGCCTAAGGTCCTGAGGATTGGTTTGTGTGTGAAATGACGCCTGCCGTCACCTATGACGACGAGGCCCTTGCGGCGTAGATGGTTTCGGTATGCCCACGCTCGCAGTTGGGCTGTCCCCCAACTGCGCGGCAGCGGTGACCAGCGTCTGGGTCGCCGCCACTGCCGGCCGCGTCAAGGCGCGTCGCGATACATCTTGCCGCGTCTTCGCACCGGCGCCAGCAGGCCGAGGTCGCCTTGCAGCACCTGGTAGCCCTGCGGATAGGGCGCTCGCAGCGGCTCGTCCAGCGCCGCCAGCACGCGGTCGTCCTGGTAATAACAGGTGACAGTCTCGAGTGCGAGCTGGCGCATGAAGCCCGGCTCAACCAAGCGGATCGCGTCGACCAGGGCCTGGCGTTGCACGGCCTGGAGCGCCGGGAAGTCGCAGCCATGCCGGCCGCGAGACTCAGCCGCGATGCGGTCCAGTTCGGCAGCCAGCACCGGTATCAACTGCTGCGCCCAGACCATCAGGTGCGCCGGCACACCGACTTGCGAGGCGCCAGGCAGCCGGCCGTCCGGGCCGGGCGGCACGATCATGTCCAGCACGATGTCGAGGATCGAACACTGCATCGCATCCAGCGGCAGCGTGTCGTTGCGGGGGCGATGGGCTTCGGTCACGGGCGCCTTTGCGGGTTCTTTCGAGTGGAGGTCACGGCAGGCCCTAGTGCCGGCTAGTCAAACAGGTTCGCGAGCCGCTGCTTCATCGCGTCGGCGATGTACAGCGCGACCGCCTGGATCGTCGAGGTCGGGTTCACGCCGCCCGAGGTGACGAACACGCTGCCGTCGACGATGAACAGGTTCTTCACATCGTGGCTGCGGCCCCACTCGTTGACGACCGAGCGCTCAGGATCGCGGCCCATCCTGGCGGTGCCCAGCAGATGCCAGCCGGCCAGGCGTACCGGTGACTCGGTGTAGATGTCGGTGGCGCCGGCCGCCTTCATGGCCTCGGCGCCGCGGTCCAGCGCGTGGCGCATCATCCGCTGGCTGTTCTCGCTCATCCGGTAGGTTATCTTTGGCGCCGGTATGCCGTGCGAGTCCTTGAGCACCGGGTCCAAGGTCACGGTGTTGTGCAACTCCGGCAAGTCTTCGCAGCAGATGCCGATGTGGAAGCTGTGGTTGAAGCGGCGCGCAAAAGCCTCGTGGTGACCGGGGCCCCAGGGGATGGTGCCTCGGACCAGGCCGGCGCGCGCGGTCGCCACCGGCCCGGTGCCGCGGGTGATCTGCAGGTTGTAGCCGCGCACGAAACCGCGCGCGGCGTCGGTCTCGTAGAACTCCTGGCTGAGCAAGCAGCAGCCGGCTGGTCCGTAGCGCGAGGCCAAGGCCTCGTCGAACACGCCCTGGACCAAGCCCCAGGGGTGCAGCATCAGGTTTTTGCCGACCAGCCCAGACCGGTTGGCCAGACCGTCTGGGAAACGCGCCGAGCGCGAATTCAGCAGCAGTCGGGGCGTGCCCACGCCGTTGCAGGCCAGCACCACCACCTCGGCGCGCTGCGTGCGTTCGACGCCGTGCTCGTCGTAGTAGACGACACCGGTGGCCATGTCGTTCTCGTCGACCAGGATCTCACGCACCCGACAGTGCGTGCGCAACTCGACACCGGCACGCCGCGCGGCCGGCCAGTAGGTGATGTCGGCGCTGCTCTTGGCGCCCTTGGCGCATCCTGAGGAACAAGGCCCGAGGTTGGCGCAGGCCTCGCGTCCCTCGTAGTCGCGGGTGATCAGGGCGCTGTCCGAGGGCCACCAATGCCAACCCAGTTTGTTGAAGCCGCGGCCGATGGTCTCGCCCATCAAGCCCAGCGGCACCGGCGGCAGCGGCGGCTGGTGCGCCGGGATCGCAGGATCGCCGGCCAGGCCTGAGACGCCGATATTGCGGTCGTTCAAAGCGAAGAACGGGTCTAGCGTCGCATAGTCGATCGGCCAGTCGTCGGCCACGCCGTCGAGCGACCTGACCCGGAAGTCCGAGGGGTGGAATCGCGGCCAATGGGCCGAATGCAGCACGGTGCTACCACCCACGCCGTTGAAATTGACGACGGTGATCGGCGACTCGGAGTCGTCGATCGGGTAGTCGGTCGCTCGCTTGCGCACGTTCGGGTCGATCGACCAGGGGCCAGTGGTCTGGACCTCCCAGTCGCGGCGCGTGCTCGGATACTCGGCCGGGTTGGTCCAGTCACCCTGCTC
>JBILYN010000505.1:0-3128 GCA_044377715.1 Aquabacterium sp. | reverse complement strand
TGGCGCGGGGTCAGGGTGGTTTGTTTGATGTGGTCTTACACCCGCAATATTCGCAAAACGGCTGGATTTATTGGGCATACAACGCGCCGGGGGCGGGCGGCTGGGGCACGACCTTGGCCCGAGGCAAGCTGAAAGGCCAGCGCATGAGCGAAGTCCAAGTGCTGTTCAGCATGCAGCCCAAAACGCGTTCAAGCCAGCATTTTGGAGGTCGCATCGTGTTCGACAAGTCCGGAATGCTGTACTTGACCCTAGGTGACCGGGGCGACAAGGACCGCGCCCAAAAACTGGATGACCACGCGGGTTCGGTTATTCGCCTGCACGACGATGGTCGCGTGCCTGCCGATAATCCCTTCGCCAAACGTGCTGGGGCATTGCCCGAAAAATGGACCCTGGGTAACCGCAATATTCAGGGCGCCACCCTTCACCCTAAAACAGGTGAGCTGTGGGCGCACGAGCACGGGCCGCAAGGCGGCGACGAGGTCAACGTGATGCGTTCGGGCCTCAATTACGGCTGGCCCGTGATCACCTACGGCGTCAACTACGGCTCGGGCACGCGCATTGGTGAGGGCGATACCAAGCCTGGCATGGTGCAGCCCTTGCACTTATGGGTGCCATCTATAGCGCCTTCAGGAATGGCTTTTGTAAACGGCAGTCAATTTCCCCTGTGGGGAGGTGACTTGCTGGTGGGGGCCTTGCGCGGCCAGATGCTGGTGCGTCTGGTGCTCAATGGAGAGAAAGTTGTACGCGAAGAACGTTTGCTGCAAGGCCGTGTGGGTCGCATTCGCGATGTGCGCATGGGGCCGGACGGTTTGGTTTACCTGTTGACCGACGATGCCGAAGGTGCTTTATTGAGGCTTGAGCCTGTCCAGCCTTGAACACCAAAGTTTCTCCATTGTGTTTGGTATTCCCTCAAAACAACACCTGATTAGAAATGTGCTTCAGCCTGCGCTCTGACGGGCAGGTCAACGCCGGCCTAGCGCGCTGGCGTGAAGCACATGCAGGACCCACGACTCAAGGCCACCAACATGCCGGACAGCATAGACACCTTCTCTTCGATGCACAGCTTGCGCGAGGGCTATTCGGCGTTAGTGCTAGGTGCCAGCGGCGCCATCGGCCAGGCCTTTGTGGCAAGACTGCAGTCCGATCCGCGCTGCGCCGTCGTGACTGCGCTGTCGCGCCAGAGCGAGCCCGCCTTTGACCTCATGGATCCGCTCAGCCTGGAGCGTCTGGCGCTGGTCATGGCCGCGCAACACCCGTTCCAGCTGGTGCTTGACGCCACCGGCGCGCTGACACTCCACGGGCACAGCCCGGAAAAACGCCTGGGCGACCTGAATGCCCAATCGCTGCTCGACGCAATGGCTGTCAACGCGATCGGACCTGCGCTGCTGCTCAAACAGTTGCTGCCCCGGCTCGCCAGCGGCGAGCGCGTGATTTGGGCCAAGCTGTCGGCGAGGGTCGGCAGCATCGAGGACAACCGCAAAGGCGGTTGGTACGGCTACCGCGCGTCCAAGGCTGCGCTCAACATGCTGCTGCAGACCGCCGCGATCGAGATCGCACGCAGGCGCCCGCTGGCCGTGATTGCAGCGCTGCAGCCCGGTACGGTGCGCTCCGCGTTGAGCCAACCCTTCGTCGGCGAGCAGGCGCTGGAGCCGTTCGATTCAGCCGGCCGGCTGCTGCGCGTGCTCGATGCACTGGAACCGAGCGGACGGGCGCAGTTCGTCGACCACGCCGGGCAAGCCATCCCCTGGTGAATGACGGGACAGGTCCCTAGAAATCGACAGAGGAGGCTTTGGCGGCTCTGGTTGGCATGATGGTGCCTCGAACCTGGCGCTGGCGCCTTCCAGGGTCGGCAATCCATGGAGGCGCAACCTCTTGCCCGCCAATGTGGAGCGCCAGGATGCGCTTGGACCACGGCTAGTTCTTCGCCCGGCCACCTATTGGTCTAGGTGCTTGCCTGCTGGATTCACAACGCCGGGATGCGGAACGTCATGGAAGCGCGGGTTTTCACACGCCTTAATTTGGTGATACATGGCGGTGGCTTTGTGCTGACCGAGGCGCAGGTGGGCAAGGCAATCACGGTCGTCGCCAGTTACAACGACGGGCACGGGAGTGCGGAATCAGTTTCCAGTCCTTCTATAGCCGCTGTAGTCAATGTCAATGACGCCCCCACCGGTGCCGTCACGATCACTGGTGTAGCCACCCGAGGTCAGACGCTGACCGCCACCAACAGCCTGGCCGACCTCGATGGCCTGAGTGCCATCACATACCAATGGCTGGCCGACGGCATCAACATCGCCAACGCCACCGGCAGCGCCCTTCTGCTGGGTGAGGCTCAAGTCGGCAAGGTGGTCACAGTTGTGGCCGGGTACACAGACGGCCACGGCACAGTAGAGTCCGTCAGTAGCTCCGCCACCATCCCGGTGGTCAACGTCAATGACCCGGGCTCGGTGTTCATCAACGGCACGATGGCGGCAGGACAAACGTTGACCGTCGTTGCCGCCGATGCCGATGGCCTGGGGCCAGTCAGCTACCAGTGGTTTGCTGACGGTGTGGTGATCGGCGGCGCGACGTCCGGTTCCTTGTTGGTGTCTGCCGCGCAGGTCGGCCACACCATCACCGTGACGGCCAAGTACACAGACCTGCACGGCACCGCCGAGTTGGTGAGTGGAGGCCTTGGCAAGGCGGTTGACCTGCTGGCCTACAGCTGGAAGGCGCATACCCTGCTGGCTGCGGTGGACTTGAGCGCCGCCGGCCACACGGCCAGCACAAGCGCTGGTGGGGCTGCCAGCCTCACCGCAGAGGCGAGGTCCATCCTTGACATGACTGCGGCACGTGGTGTCCCCAGCGCCGAGGCCACGGCCACAAGTCAGGCAGTCAACCTGCAGGACGCCATCGCGATCCTGAAGATGATCGTCGGGCTCGACGTCAACGGCGCGGGCAAGGCGCTGTCTCCCTATCAAGCCTATGCGGCGGACTTCGACGGCAACGGCAAGGTCGAACTTAGCGACGCGATCGCGGTGCTCAAGCACGTGGTTGGCCTGCCTTCGCCCGACCCGCAGTGGCTGTTCTTCAACGAGGCCGACACGACGGTGCCCGGCAAGGCCAACCTGAGCCCAGGTACGGTGCCA
>JBILYN010000183.1:0-9356 GCA_044377715.1 Aquabacterium sp. | reverse complement strand
ATGCTGATCATGCCCTGCTCGACCAGCGTGGTCATGGCTGAGTTCGCGGTGACACCCCCCTGGGCCTGGCCCATCTGTGAGCCATAGACGCCCGGCACATCCTGGATCAGCAGCTTGGCGTCCTGCATCACATCGACCTGCTCTTTTTGCAGGCTCAGGTTGCTCAGTATTTCCACGCCGTTGGCGTTGCGCCGCGCGGCGTTTCGCACCAGCACCATGTCGGGCCGCTGGGCCTCATCAGCCAGGTCGGCCAGGTTGTTGTAGACAGGGTCGAGCGCGTCGTTGTCGACCAATATCTGCTTGGCCTTGAGCAACCACTGGATGCGCAAGCGCCGCTCGTTGTACTCATCCTGCGGCCCCACCATGCCCTCGATCAGGCCGTAGGGGCTGCGGTCTTGGTCGTCTTTGAACGCAAAGAACGGGATGTACGGAAACGCCCTGCGCTATGCGCGCAGCCACCGGTCTACCAACGATCGATAGCTCATGAAGCGATAGTGTTGGCCAGAGTTCAGCCGCTGGGCATGCCCGACACTGGTCCTCTGGACCGTCAGTTCGACCGTCTGCACAACTTCAGCTCGCACCACCCCATTGACGGCGCTGATCGGCCAGGAAGGGTCTGTCAATCTGGTGAGCCAGCGACTCGACATCAGCAGCCCGTACGCCCACCGAAGCAAAGTGCTTTTTCCAATCCGCCGCCACGGCGACCACTTGGCGGACCTGGGCTTGGGCATCGTCGCGTTTGAGCCCGAACTGCGCGTGTTCGGACAGGGCGTTGTCTATCGTGGAGTCCGCCATGTCGGCACCGACGCGCATTTGCTGATAGCCCAGTGCCTGACCCGAGGGCAGCACGTCGAACGCAGGCGACAGCGTGTACTCGCCGCGGTCGTTCATCAGCAGGACATGGTTCTTCTCGTGATCATCGGTGTTGTCGATCACGATGTTGAACACCATGCGCCGGAACAACTCCGCCATCTGAGCCCGACCCAAGGAAGACTTGGCCACGCCGCGTCGACGCAGCACCTGTGCCAGTTCAGGGTAGCCCAAGCCTTGGCCGGCCGCCTTGAGGGCCACGTTGGCAGAAATTGCGTGCCGGCGCCTGCAGTCGGTGCTGACGTAGGCACGGTCGAAACGTTTGATGGCGACCGCATGCCCTCGCGCCAGGGCAATCGGCTGTGTCACGGCGACGCAGATATCGGCCCTCGCCGCGAGCGTCATCGCTGCGTGTTCGATCAGCGGTGTGTCGACGTACTCGCCAGGCTCCGAGAATTTCAGCACCCACTGTTCGCCACCGATGTTGAGGAGCGCTTTGGGCCTTGCGCCGCCCATCGTCACGCCGGGTGCGATCAGGCGATGTTGCGCCTCAGAGATCGGTTCGCCGGCGGTCACCTTTTTCACCAACCCGTCGATCTGGGCCACATCGGCGAGCTCTGGCAGTGGACCCAGGCGGCGGGGCAGGTACTGGTCTTTCGATACCGAGACACCCAGCGCGCCGAAGCGCTCGTCGCCAGCGAAGTACAGGTACTCCATCAGTGACAAGCGCGGCGGTTTGTCCAGGAAGCGGATCACTCGCTCGCCCCAGCGGTCTGGCCTGGCGTCGTCGACGGCGCCGGCAGCCATCTCCTTGCCCGATGGGAGGAACTCGGTGTTGATCAAGGGCAGATCTTCGCTGAGCGGGAATCCTGCCGCCAACCAGCTGGCGGCGTAGCGAAGCGAGACCCCTCTGGAGGCGCGCACCAGACTGAGCGCGCCGACCAGAACCGGCCGCGCCGGATCCCCAGTCCACCAGAGGTAGAGGGTATCGACAGGCTGGTAGCCGTTGAGGGCTAGCGCCGCCATCAAGTCGAACCTGGCAACTTAGCAGCGCCAGAGCCGGTCATGGGATCTGCGGTGACCGAACCCGAGGACTTGATCCGCGCTTCAACAGAGATGGGCGAGCGGACCGATCGCTCCCGCGCCACCCGGACCTCGCTTTCCAGTGCACCGAGGTCGAGTTGTGGCGCCGCCAGTTCGGGGAGCGCCTGCGCACGGCCGATCAGCCACAGCGCGGTGGCATAGGTGCCGACAGCAACGCCGGGATCTCCTCGCTCCATGCGTGACAGTGTCGGCTCAGACACGCCGATGCGTCCTGCCCACGCGTTCAATGACTCCTTGCGGCGCCGTCGGGCGATGGACAGGTTGGCACCCAGTTGCTGCAGCAGCGACTGCACTGCGGGCGGCATCTCCATCATGGCTTGGGAGCGCTTTGGCATCACATAGATATTATCAAAAAATATTCATTAAATACATCTTTGTTCTTTCAAAGGCTATCGGGCTTCATGTTCACGGTCTCGGCGCAGCCTGAGTTTCAGCCGCTCCTGGTCCCAAGGCTGGACTCTGTCTTTCTGTCAAGTCCGGATGAATTGACGACACAAGGCGGCTGCCGTCTGCCGCGCAGACCCGCCGACGTGATCAAGCCAGACCCGACGCGGCTCGACAACAAGCCCTGGCCCGATGCCTGCCGACAGGCGGTGCCGCACGCGCTGCGCGCGACCTTCCGCGACTGGGCCGGCGAGGAGAGCTACCGACGCGGCAATGGTCTGAAGCGCTGGCACGCGCTGATGCAGGACTGGGCAGACCATTTGTCATGAGCTTCTGCGCTCACGACGACCTCGCCGCCGGTCAGCTGAGGCGGCGATTTCGCCCTGACTCGATCGGGCGTCGTTGTGACTTGCCAACCCACATCGTTGCCTTTGCGCACCGCGCCCTACAGGTGTTGGCAAACTTGCCAACATTTGTTCCCGCTGGCAGAATTGTCCTTATGAAGGCCGAGTTGATCACCCGCTTCAAGAGCGTTGCCGAGGATGGCGGCGTGATGGAGTTGGTGGTCTGGCGGGTGCCGCGACCGGTGCCACCCAAGGAACATGGCTACAAATATCGGGCGGTCTACGCCTTGGACGGTGTGCGTAGGGTCGGATTCGACAACGAACGGGGAAAAGGCGATCCCTGCCATATGCATGGGCGGGAACTGCCGTACACATTCACCACAGTCGACGCCTTGGTGGAGGATTTCATCGCCGCCGTGGATGCGGCAAGGACAAGGCCATGACGACACGACGCACACTCACCATCACCATGTCGCCCGACTGGCGCGCCGGTTTGCGGCGTACGGGCAAGGCGGCGCAGGCCGACAGATACCAGGGCGAGATGCTGAACTTCGAGAGCCCTGGCGCGTTCTTCGGCAAGCTGACTGAGCGTCGCTGGGCGCTGGTCACCGCCTTGCTGGGGCAAGGCGCGCTGGCGGTGCGAGAACTGGCGCGGCGAGTGGGCCGCGACGTCAAGCGCGTGCACGACGATGTGCAGGTGCTTGCCGAACTGGGCTTGGTCGAACGCAACGACGCGGGTGGCGTCTTGTGTCCGTTTGACGATGTGCACATCGACATGCATGTCTATCATGAAGATGTCGCGGCATGAACTGGGATCTTGACTGAGCGCGCGATGCTCGATGCACCACTTCTATGCCTGATCGATGAACGGGATACGCGCTACAGCGACGAATCGCATTTGTGGGTTTGGCTGAATGTCGCTGGCCCAGCACGCCATGGATGGCAGGCGCAGGCTCTGGCGTGATCAATCATGCGGTGTGCGGGCGATGCGCCATCGTGCCGACGCTGGCCGCCACCAGCGTGCCTGTGCGGCACTGACCCGCAGCGCTCTTATCAGCGCTGCCCGCCTACCGCGCAGGGCGTCAAGACTTGAGGATCAACTCGATCGCTGACTTCAACTCCGCGTCATTGATCTTTTCCGGTGGGTTCGGTGCCATCGGGATCGGGCCATAGACGCCGGCCCCACCTTTGCGAACTTTCTCCATCAGCTTGGCAATCATGTCCTGCCCTTTGTACTTCGCGGCAATGTCTTTGAACGGCGGGCCGACCAACTTCTTGTCCTTGGTGTGGCATGCCATGCAGCCGGCCTTGGTCATCGTCTCTTCGGGGGTGGCTGCCCAAACGGGCGAGGTCATGGCAGCAAGAAAAGTGGCCGCTGTAGCGCAGAGGATCAGTGTTTTCATGGTTGCTTGCTTTCTGGCGGGTGCGCGATCAGTACACATCGTGCTGGGTGTTGTGGACGTTGAAATGTCCGGTCGGCGTGATCAGGCGCGGATCCTTGATCACGGCCTTGAGCTTGAGGGTCTTGTCGTCCACGATCACCAGCGCGCTTTGCTTGTTCTTGGCTGACCAGACCGAAAACCAGACTTCGTCACCGGCCATGTTGTATTCGGGTTGGACCACGCGTTTGGCGCCGTCATCGCTGATGCCCGCCCACTCGGCGATCGGCAGCACGACATAGCCTTGGGCCAGGTTGTTGATGTCGTATACCGCCACCGATTGCGAGATCTTCGGGTCTGGATTGAGCGGCGAGTCCGAGTACAAGTGCTTGCTCTTCGGGTGGCTCTTGATGAACAGCGCGCCGCCACCCTGGCCGGTCAGCTCGGCGACCTTTTTGAAGGCGTACTGCTTGTGGCCCTTGGGGTCGGTGCCGATCAGCGCGATGGTTTCGTCGCCGAGGTGGCCAGTGGCCCATACGGGGCCGAACTTCGGGTGGATGAAGTTGGCGCCACGGCCAGGGTGCGGAATCTTGCCAACCTCGACGATGGCCGCCAGCTTGCCTTCCTTGGCATCGATGATGGAGATCTTGTTGCTCTGGTTGGCCGCCACCATGAAGTAGCGCTTGGTCGAATCCCAGCCACCGTCGTGCAGGAACGGCGCCGAGCCAATCTCGGTGATCTTGAGTGCGTCGAGGTTGGAGTAGTCGACCATCAAGGTCTTGCCCGTCTCCTTGACGTTGACCACGAACTCGGGCTTGAAGTGGCTCGCGACGATGGAGGCCACCCGCGGTTCAGGGTGGTATTCCTGCGTGCCCACGACCATGCCTCGAGTGCTGACGACCTTGAGCGGCTCCAGCGTGTCGCCCTTCATGATTACGAATTGCGGCGGCCAGAAGGCGCCGGCGATGGCCAGTTTGTCGGTGAAGTCACCCTCCTTGCCCTTGTATTTGCTGGTGTCGACCGAACGCGCCTCTAGTCCGATGCGTACCTCGGCCACGTTGTCGGGCGTGGCCATCCACAGATCGATCATGTTGATCTTGGCGTCGCGCCCGATCACGAAGAGGTAGCGCCCCGAAGCCGAGGTGCGCGTGATGTGCACCGCATAGCCTGTCTTGACGATGTTGATGATCTTCTTGGTGTCGCCATCGATTAGCGCGACTTCACCGGTATCGCGCAGCGTGGTCGAGAAGATGTTCTCGATGTTGTAGCTGTTCATCTTCTTCTTCGGCCGATCGGCCGGCGCGACGATGACCTTCCAGGTCGACTTCATCTGCGCCATGCCGAACTCGGGTGGCACCGGCGGGTCTTGCTGCACGTAGCGGGCCATGACGTCGACCGTTTTCTCGTCCATCTCGCCCGAGGTCAGCCAATTCGGCATGCCGGCGGGCGAACCGTAGGCGATGAAGATCTTCAGGTAATCGGTGCCCTTGCCGATCGTGAGGTCTGGCGTCAAAGGCTTGCCGGTGGCGCCCTTGCGCAGCACGCCGTGGCAGCCTGCGCAGCGTTCGAAGTAGGTCTTGCGGCCGAGATCGAACTCGGCCTGTGTCATCTTCGGCGCTTTCGGGTTGGCACTTTGGTACATCGGTACTTCGCCCAGCGGCGAGGTGCCGGCCTGGTACGCCAACTCGGCTGGGCTGACTGGTTTCTTGTCTTGAGCGGTGGCCAGCAGCGGGGCTGCAGCGAGCAGCAGCGCGAGCGCAATGGGTGGCAGTGAAAGACGCTTCATGGTTGCATTCATCCTCTTGTGGTCGGCAAATGGTTGTGCATCGAATCGTCGGCCTGCATCCGCGCGAAGTCCTTAAGCTGGTTCAAGCCGATCGCGAGTCGACCCCGGGGCCTGCGTGAAAAGCCAAACCAAGTCAAGGCCAGCGGTGGCCAGCGCCCGCATCCTGCTGGCATGAAAACCCACCGAGAGGAAATCACCATGCGCTTGCGACCCATGACTTGTTTGTGGCTCATGATCGGGACCGGTCTTGCACCTGCTTGGGCCGTTGTGGCCGACCCGCTGTTGCCGGAGACCGTGGTGGTCACCGCCACGCGCCACGCGATGGCCTTGATCGATGCGCCGGCAGCCATGACGGTGGTCACCAGGGCGCAGATTGAAGATCGCGGTGCCGACAACGTGCTCGATGCCCTGCGCGGCGAGACCGGCATCTCGGTGCAGGGGCGGACGATCTCTGGGCGCAAGGTGATCAGCCTGCGCGGCATGGACAGCCGCCACACGCTGATCCTGGTCGATGGCAAGCGCATCGCTGCCAGCGATGGTGTGGTCGGCCACACCGATTTCCAGGGTGACTGGATTGCGACCGAGGACATCGAACGCATCGAGGTCATTCGCGGGCCGATGTCGGTGCTCTACGGCGCGGAGGCGCTGGGCGGCGTGGTCAACATCATCACGCGCCCGGCGGGGGCTACCTGGGGCGGCTCGGCCTTGACCGAGGGCACCCAGGCCGACGGCACGCGTGGCGGCAGCGGCCATCGCGCCTCCTTGCGTGTGGCCGGCCCGCTCGGTGAAGCCTGGCGGCTGGCGGTGACAGCGGCCGACGTGCGCCGCCAGCGCATCGATTCGGCCGCCAATGCGCGCATCAGCGACCTCGAAGGCCGCCACAAGCTCGACGCTGCAGTGCAGTTGTCATGGCTGCCGGCCACCGGGCAACGCATTGAACTGGAAACCCGAGCGGGCCAAGAAGAGCGTGCGGCCGGCGCGCGCGAGCGCTCAGGCTTGAAGCGCTACTACGATTCGATCACCGACGTCGAGCGGCGCCACACCTCGCTGGGCTGGAGTGCCGACTGGTTGGGTGATCTCGAATGGCGCACGCGGCTGCGGGCCTACGAAAGTGCAGTGGACGTGAGCAACATCCGCAGCAACGGCGTGGCCTCATTGCGCCCGAACAAGCCCATGGACCGCGTGCTCGAAGGCCAGGTGTCGCTGCTGCCCGCACGCGGGCAATTGCTCACCGGCGGCGCTGAATTGCGCAATGAGATGCTCTACAACGACAAGCTGACAGGCGGGCGCGGCGTGGTTCAGCATCGCTCGCTGTACCTGCAGGACGAGATCGAATTCGACAAATCCTTGTCTCTCACGCTGGGCCTGAGGCACGACCAGCACGAGCGATTTGGCAATGAATCTAGCCCTCGTGCATACCTTGTATGGCACGCGACTACGCAATGGACGATAAAGGCAGGTATGGGGCACGGCTTCAAGGCGCCCACGCTCAAACAGATCACTGCCGGTTATCAGGAGGACGAGGGCCCGAACACCTACTTCGCCAATCCCAGCCTGCAACCTGAGACCAATGACTCGGTCGAAGTGGGCATCGGGTGGGAGACCCCTGCAGCCGGCGTGCAAGCCATGCTGTTTGTCAACCGCGTCAAGAACCTCATCACCACCAAGTTGCTCAGCAGCGCGGCGGGACGCGGCACTTACATCTTCGAAAACACCGACCGTGCGCGACTGCAAGGCCTGGAAGCCACGACGACTGTCGTGTTCGGCGGTGGTTTCAAGGGCGGGCTGAACTACCAGTATCTCGATGCCACCGACGGTTTGGGGGCGCGCCTGGAAAAGCGCCCGCGACACACGCTGGGTGCAAGGCTCGATTGGGAGCGTGGTGTCTGGCGCGCTGGCCTTCGCGTCGACCACACGCATGATCAGCTGTTGGCCTCGCTGGTGGCCGGCCAAGCGCTGCAGCCTGTGCCGGCCTTGACCCTGGTGGGTGCCCAAGCCTCCTGGCAACTCGGCCCGCGGGTCGAACTCGGCGCCGGGGTCGACAACCTCAGCGATGTGCGCCTGTCCGCGAAGTCCCCGCTGTTCATCTACGCCGAGGCGCCCCGCACTTGGCGCTTGTCCTTGCGCTGGCGGTGGTGATGTCCATTGCGTTGAAGGTGCGCCGTTCGAAGTCTTGAGCTCTCGCCCTGATGGCCGCAGCGATCAGGGGTGTCCGTGCTATGGTCATTCCGGATTTTCTTGTGGCTGAGTCTAGGAATGAACGATGAATAGCGCGACGCTGATGGGCCTGCTGGTCTGCGCGGTAACCCTGATCGGCTGCGGCGGCGGTGCTGACGGCAAGTTGGCAACCGGGTCAAACATGCAGGCTGCCAGCCCTGCGATGGCCAGAGCGCTAGGTGCCAGCGTGGTTGAAGCGCCTTCGTCAGCCTTGGTCGATCAAGCGGTGAACCTGCAGGATGCGATCGCTATCCTCAAATTGATCGTCGGCCTCGATGTCAACAGCACAGGACAGGCCGTCACGCCTTACCAGTTGTTCGCGGCCGATTTCGACGGCAACGGCAGGGTCGAGTTGACCGATGCGATCGGCGTGCTCAAGCACGTGGTCGGCCTGGATTCGACGAGCCCGAAATGGGTATTTTTCAACCAGTCTGGTGGTGCGCCGGCCGTCAGCGACAAGCTCAATCCCGCTCAGCCGCCCGAACTGGGCGCAGACATTGGCGCGTCTTCCGCCGTCAACGTCAGCCTGGTAGCGGCACTGCGGGGCGATGTGGTCGGCAGCACGCTGAGTTATGCCTGGGCGCTGGGCGCCAAACCTGCGCTCAGCAAAGCGGTTTTGACCGACGCGGCGCCGGTCTTCACGGCCGATCTGGTCGGCGACTATGTGGCGACCTTGACGGCCACCGATGGCAGCGCGAACACCGCCATTGCGACGGTCACGCTGACGGCCGCCGTCAAGGCCGTGGCGCCCGCCGCGCCGACAGCGCTCGTCGCCACCGCCGGCGATGCGTCGGTCAGCATCGCATTCACCCCGGGCGTCACAGGCAATGCCATCCTCAACTACACCGCGAACTGCACCGCCGCCGGGGTCACGAAGACCGGCACCGGTGCTGCCAGCCCGATCGTCGTGACAGGCTTGAGCAATGGCACGGCTTACGCCTGCGCGGTCACAGCCGCGAACAGCGCCGGCACCAGCGCGCCTTCTACGGCCGCGTCCGTGACGCCGGTTGTCAAGCTCGCCGTTCCGGGCAAACCCACGGTCAGCTCGGTGGCAGCTGGCAACGCGCAGGTCAGCGTGGCGTTCACGGTACCGTCGACCGGCGGCGCGGGCATCAGCAGCTACACGGTGACCTGCAGCGGCTCGCTGAGTGCCAGCGGCAGCAGCAGCCCGATCATCGTCACTGGACTGAGCAATGGCAGCAGCTACAGCTGCACGGTCACCGCAGCCAACAGCGCCGGATCGGGCGAAGCCTCTGCCGCATCGGCGAGCTTTACGCCGACCGCCGGGGTGGCTCAAACGGTTCCTCGTCATTCCGTATGGAAATTCGGTCT
>JBILYN010000504.1:0-3140 GCA_044377715.1 Aquabacterium sp. | reverse complement strand
TGGCCGCCGCCCGCTCGCGCATCGCCGCGGTGCCGTTGCTGGCCAAGATGAACGGCGCGGTGGGCAACTACAACGCCCACCTCGCGGCCTACCCCGACCACGACTGGCAGGGCTTCAGCCGGCAGGTCGTCGAGCAGGGGCTGGGCCTGAACTTCAACCCGCACACCACCCAGATCGAGCCGCACGACTGCATGGCCGAGTTGTTCGACGCGGTCGTTCGCTGCGACACCATCCTGATCGACTGGTGCCGCGATGTCTGGGGCTATGTCTCGCTGGGCTACTTCAAGCAGCGGCTCAAGGACGGCGAGGTCGGGTCGTCGACGATGCCGCACAAGGTCAACCCGATCGACTTCGAGAACGCTGAAGGCAACTTCGGTCTGGCCAACGCGCTGCTGACCCACTTGAGCCAGAAGCTGCCGATCAGCCGCTGGCAACGCGACCTGACCGATAGCACCGTGCTGCGCAACATGGGCGTGGCGCTGGGCTATGCGGTGCTGGCGCTCGACTCGCTGGCGCGCGGCCTGGACAAGCTTGAGATCAACCCCGCTGCGCTGGCCGCCGACCTTGACAGCGCCTGGGAGGTGATGGCCGAAGCAGTGCAGACGGTGATGCGCCGCCACGGCCTGCCCGAGCCCTATGAGCAGCTCAAGGCCTTCACCCGTGGCCAGCCGATGACGCGCGAGCTGATGCTGGGCTTCGTCGAAGCGCTGGCCCTGCCAGCCGATGACAAAGCCCGCCTGCTGGCGATGACACCGGCGAGCTACACGGGATTGGCAGCGACGCTGGCACGCGCAGCCTGAGCGGGCACGGCGATGAACTTCACCGACCAGCTGCAAGCAGCAGAAAAACGCCACGACTCGATGCTGTGCGTCGGGCTAGACCCCGAGCCCAGCAAGTTCCCCGGCGCCTGGGCCGGCGACGCCTCGCGCATCTTTGATTTCTGCGCAGCGATCGTCGACGCGACCCATGACCTGGCGATCGCGTTCAAGCCGCAGATCGCCTACTTCGCAGCCCACCGCGCCGAGGACCAGCTCGAGCGCCTGATGGCCCACATCCGCCAGGTCGCACCCGATGTACCGGTGATCCTGGACGCCAAGCGCGGCGACATCGGCAGCACCGCCGAGCAGTACGCGCGCGAGGCTTTCGAGCGCTACCAGGCCGATGCGGTGACGCTGTCGCCCTTCATGGGCTTCGACTCGATCGAGCCCTACCTGCGCTGGCAAGGCAAGGGCCTGATCCTGCTATGCCGCACCAGCAACCCCGGCGGCAGCGACCTGCAGGCCCAGACCTTGGCGAACGGCGACCTGCTCTACGAGCACATCGCCAGGCTCGCCGCAGGGCCGTGGAACCGCGGCGGACAGCTCGGTCTGGTCGTGGGCGCCACCTTCCCGGCCGAGATCGAGCGGGTTCGCGCGCTCGCGCCGACGCTGCCGCTGCTGATCCCGGGCGTCGGTGCTCAAGGCGGTGACACGCTCGCCACTGTTCGCGCGGGCTGGCGCGGCGCGGCCGGCGGCCCGGCGGACGGGCTGACCACCGGGCCGATCATCGTCAACAGCTCACGCGCGGTGCTCTACGCTTCAGCCCAGCCCGACTTTGCCAGCGCGGCAAGAGCTGTGGCCGACGCCACGCGGCGCGCGCTGAACGCCGCACGACCCGGCGGCGCTTGAGCGCCAGGCTCGGTGGCCGCGTTGTGCGCGCGCGACGAGAAAGTGGGTCACCACCTCACCGATGCCCTTGCAGTCAACCGTGCCGGCGGCCTCCATCACAAAACTGTCTTTCAGCGCTGCATAGGTGCTAGGCGAAACCTGTGCCCGGCCGTGCTGTGAGCTGGACTCCATGCGGCTGGCTGTGTTGACGGTATTGCCCCAGAGGTCGTAAGAGAACTTCGTGAACCGGTACGTTTCGTAGACCACGGCGGAAGTGGAAAGAATGGTCGAGAGCATGGCGAGGACGCCCGCCGGCCACCTATGGGCTTCCTATGTTTGCTCGCGACGGCGTTCTATGATGAATGCCATGGCAACCCGCAAAGCCCCATTGAAGTCGACCTCAGGACCGCCGTCCGCAAGCGCACTGTCCGAGACGGACAGTGCCGTGCGCGTGCTGCGGCAATTCCGGTTGGTCTTCAACACGGTCAAAACGCATTTTCAGCAGATGGAGAAGCGTGTGGGATTGGGTGGCGCTCAGGTCTGGGCATTGAGCATCGTCCGCGATCGGCCGGGCATCGGCGTCAACGATCTCGCGCGCGCGATGGACGTGCGCCAGCCCACGGCCAGCAACTTGGTCAAGGCCTTGGCCGAGCGGGACCTGATCGAGGTGCGCAAAGACGAGCGCGATGGCCGTGCCGTCATGCTTCACCTCCGGCCCGCTGGCGCCAGCGTTTTGCGGCGTGTGCCCGGCCCATTCGCCGGTGTGCTGCCGGGGGCGCTGGCCAGTCTGGATCCGGTCACGCTTGAGCGGCTGGAACTGGATCTTGCCGCACTGATCAAGGTGCTGGGGGCGGATGAGCGGGGCGCCAGCATTCCGCTGAGTCAGATGTGATCTGGCGTGGCCTCATGGACTGCGAGCCACCTTGGTGTAAGGAGGTCCAGAGCGACGAACAGCCGCCGCCTGCCGATTCAGTGCGCTGCGACATCGTGCCAGTTGCTTTCAGCACCTCGGCACCGGCGGCACGGGACAATCGAATCACGCGACTCGGGCACTGATCGAAATCCCCGCGAATCCTGGTAGCGATGCCCTGATGGTCTCCGCCAGGCGTCTCGCTACTCCTGCCACCGGCCGGCGCCACGCGCCGCTGCCACGGGTGCACCGACAGGGCCCGCTCGACGGCCTTGCCCATCCTCGGCACCCAATCGCTCATTGCCGTGCCAGCAGCGACACCATGCGCTCGAGCAGCACCGCGATCTCGCCCGGACTGTCTAGGAAGTGATGCGCCTTGGACCTGGGGTCGTCACGCCCGACACGGATCGTCAGCCACCCCGCGGCGGCAACTGCAAAGACAGGTTCGTCGTTCACGTCATCGCCGGCGAAGAGGGCGCATGACACGCCGCTTCGCTGCACCAACTCACGCACGGCGTCGGCCTTGTAAGGCGCGACCTGCGGCACGACATTGACGATGAACTGGCCGCCGAAGACCCGCAATG
>JBILYN010000182.1:0-9407 GCA_044377715.1 Aquabacterium sp. | reverse complement strand
AACGTCCTCGGGTATTTCATTGACCTCGAAGGCGATCCGCTCAAGCTGACGATCCCGACGCTGAACCTGGGAACGATCAGCGCGAGCAGTTTGGCGAAGAAGCCCGCCGGCACCGGAACAGGAACAGAAACAGGCACTGGCACTGGCACTGGCACTGGCACTGGCACTGGCACTGGCGACACAAGCACGCCGGTCTCGACCGAATGGCTCGACTTGCAACAAACCCAGGCGCTGGTGCCTGGCAGCGCCGAGGTTCAGCTGCTGAGCCTGGCCGTCAGCCCGCCGGTGGCGCCGGTCGCGACCCATTACGACCTCGCGATCACGGTGCCGGCTGATGCCACCAACACCACCGGTGAGAGCTTGCGTTTCCAGTTTGGCGCGCTGGGCCGGGCGGCCACCGCGGTCTACAGCAGCGACTCAGCCGTTCAAGCGGCGAATATTTACGCCGCACTCGCCAGCCTGATCGCCGCACCCGCGGCCAGCACGAAAACTGTCACCGAGAACGGCGTCAACCACCTCGTGGTCAGCTCTGCGCTGTTGACCGTGCGGGTCGAAGCGACCGTCGGATTGGTGCGTCACTACAGTGTTCACTTCGGTGCTGCCGCAGCCAAGAAGCTGGCCAGTCTCGGTGACTTGCAGGTGCAGCGCGTGCTGGTCAGCCAGTCGAGTTCCGACCTTGCCATCAACGAACGCCAGACGATCAGCTTCTCGGGAGCATTGAACACCTCATTCCCGAAATACCAGCTGCAGTCTGGCGCGCTCAAGACGGCGGTGTTGGGCTTCTCGCCCAGCGACCCGACGGCCAACCGAAAAACCTTGCAGGCGGCGCTCGACATCTTGCTGGGCAAGGGCAATGCCAAGGTCAGCTTCGACCAGACCTCGACGGCTGCGAGCCCCAGGTATTTCATAGATTTCATCGGCAGCCTGGCAGGCAAGAACGTGGCCGCGCTGACGCTGGCGTCGAATGTGAAGGTCACGGTGGCGATCGGCACCTTCCGTGAAGGCCAGTCCGTTGCGGGCCTGAGCTACCAGCTCGACGCCGTGGCGGCGCTGCCCTTGGCTGCGCCAGCACCGGCAAGCTTCACGCTGTCGCTGGGTATGCTGACCTCAGACGCCATCCAGGCTTTGGAGTTGGGCCAGCCCATCGACGAGCTGCAGCGCCTGAGTGTGCAGCCGCTGGTCAGCGCGAGCCAGCTCAAAAGCGCTGCGACAGCCGGCTCGCTGTCGTATTCACTGACACTGGGTTCTCTCAACACCAAGCTGAACTTTGTGCTGCCCAGCACCACCACGGCCGCGGCCTTGGCCGATGCGATGTCCACCAATGCTGCGGCACTGCAAGCCGGCCTGGAGCGAATGCTCGGCCAGGGCGCAGCCAGCGTCAGCTACGACGCCAAGGGCCAGGCCGGATGGCACTTCGACATCCACTACCAAGGCGGTCGGGCCGGCAAGAACATCGGCGCGCTGGTGGTGAAGGCCTTGGGCGCCGCTGACGGCTTGCTGCTGTTGTCGGCACAGACGGTGACCCAGGGGTCTGCGGGCGCCACGGCGCAAGACCAGGCGACGCTGGTCCAGGCGGGCCTGGACCAGATGCTGGGTGCGGGCAGCGCCACCGTCGTGGTCAATCCTGATGGACGTTATCGAATCACCTTCGGCGGCAGCTACGACGGCCAGAACCTGGCGCAGCTGCATTCGACGCTGAACGACGCCAGCGTCACGCTCGGCGCCACGACCCTGGTGCCCGGCGTTGCCGCCACCGGGCCGAGCTATCTGTTCGACCCTGCTGCGCTGATCGGTGCTTCGTCTTTCAACGTCGAGGTGACTGTCAACGGCCTGGCCTACAGCGCTGAAGGCCTGGCGCTGGACGCGACCCAAGCCGTGCTGACCCAGAAGATCGATGGCGCGATCAGTGCGATCAGCGCCCCGGTCAATGAGCACCAGCGTCTGACCCTGAAGTACCAGACCGGCGCGTCGGGTTCGCATTACACGGTGCTCACGCCCGATGGGCGCAGTGCCGACCTCTTGTTCTCGCTGGGGTCCGGCAGCCCGTTGTCCTATGCGCAAGACCATGCCACGGCGCTGCAGGCCGCGTTGACGGGCGTGTTGGGCGCAGGCAACGTCACGGTGAGTTTCGACAGTGCCAGCCTGGCGCAGGGCAGCAGCACTGGCTGGGTGTTCGACATCCGTTACCACGGCGGGCTCAAAGCCCTGAACCTGCTGGACCTGAGCTTCAAGCCGGTGGGTGCGGCCGCCGGCAAGCTGACCTTGACGCGGTCGACCGTGCAAGACGGTGCCGAGGGCTCGCTCAAGCAGCTGAGGTTGAGAGACCTGGGCCTGACCGTGAGCGTCACACCGGCCACCGGTGCCGAGGGCGGCGCGGGCTGGGTGGTGTCGCTGGGCGGCGACCTGGTGGGCAACCAGGTCGACGGCCTGCGCGTTCAAGCGGTCGCTGTGCCTGCAGCACCCGAATCGCCCGCATCGCCGCTCGCGGGCGAGGCCGCAGCGGCGGTGAGCCGGCCGATGGCGGTGGGCGGCGTGGTGGTTCGCAACGACGTGCGCGGTGTCGCGCGGGCTTACATCGAGCGCGCCACTGTCGAGGCGGGGTCTCTGTCGGTCAACGCCAACGATAACGCGGTGATCCAAGCCAAGGTCGACAGCACCGCGACGGCCAAGGGCGGCGAGGGCCCCGGCCTGGCCGTGGGCGGCGTGATCGCGACCAACCTGGTGCTCAGCAGCGCCAACGCGTCGATCAGCTTGAGCGACATCAGCACCACCGATGGCGATGTCAACGTCGAGGGCACGAACTCGGCCCACATCGTCGCGCGCAACCAAAGTGCGATGAGCTCTGACGGTCTGGCCATCGGCGTCACGCTGGCTTTCAACACCGTCGGCTACCAGGCCCAGAACGTGCTGTTCGCGGCGATCGACGCGCTGGTGGGCACCAACCTGGGTGAGGCGCAACCCGCAGCGATGCGCGCGACCGTCACCGACTCCGACATCCGGGCTGCGGGCTCGGTCACGGTCAAGGCCGAAAACCAGGCCTACATCAACGCCTACCTGTCCAACGACACCAGCTCGGAGGCGTCAGCTGCCACCGGCAACGATGCCGATGAGACCTCAGGCCAAGGCACCGCAGGCACCGCAGGGGGTGCTGGCAAGACGGCGGCGCCCAAACCCAAAGGGCTGGCGCTGGGCTTTGTGCTGGCCAGCAACATGGTCAGCAGCCTGGCCGACGCCCACATCTCCGGCGCAGGCCGCAGCGTCAGCACCGAGGCCGGCAGCCTGACGGTGGCGGCCAGCGACGACGCGCGCATCACCTCCAAGACATCGCTGTCCGCCGTCGCGAAGGGCGAGGAGAGCGAGGCCAGCCTGGCGCTCAAAGCGCTGGTCAACCATGTCGGCATCAGCTACACCGACCGATCGGGCGAGCGCAAGCTCAAGATCGGTGACCGCG
This sequence comes from Aquabacterium sp., assembly GCA_044377715.1. GTDB lineage: Bacteria > Pseudomonadota > Gammaproteobacteria > Burkholderiales > Burkholderiaceae_C > Pseudaquabacterium. The sequence continues at coordinate 5,956 of JBILYN010000182.1, read as the reverse complement.
TCCGCGTCGCCGACGTCAACTTCGACACCGCCGACCAGCCCGATGCGGTCACCGCCGGGCAGCGGGTCTTGCTCAAGACCAGCGTCGGGGGGGGCGCGGCCGGCGATGTGTATGAGTATGTCGGCGCCACCGACCTCGAGGCGCCGGCGTTCGACGACCAGAATTTCAAGAACACCAGCCTGTGGAAAGCGGTGCAGGGCAAGGCCGGCAAGACCTATGTCTACAAGGGTTCGGGCCGCAGCGCCGACCTGGCGAGCGAGAACTTCAACGCAACCGGCAATTGGCTGCTGATCGACCTGGGCCAGCTCGCCGACATCGGCTACGGGCTGGCGGCTGCGCTCACGGCATCTGACGGCGGTGCTGCCGCTTTCGGCGGGCTGGTGGTCCGCAACGACTTGCGCAGCGACGTCCAGTCCTCGGTCCAGGACCAGACCTTGACCATAGGCGGCGATGTCAGCGTCACGGCCCAGGAGAACGCAGCGATCGTCGCGATCGACATCAGCACGGTGGCTGCCAAGGACCTGGGCCTGAACCTGGTGATCGCGACCAACACCGTGCTCGGCAGCTCGCTGGCCTGGATCGCCAACAGCGACCTCACGACCACGTCCATCAGCAGCCCGACGCAGGCGATCGCGGGCAACCTGACGGTCTCGTCCGACAGCAAGGCGCTGATCTCGGCCGAACTCACCAGCAAGGTCGAGGCCAGTGTCTCGGTCGGCATCGTGCTGGCTTTCAACACCATCGGTTACGCACCGCAAGACCTGCTGCGCAATGTGGTCGACGGCGTGCTGGGCATAGGCCTGGCCGGTGAGCAAAAGGCCGCTACCAAGGCCTGGATAGTCAACAGCCCGTTGAACCTGGGTGGTGCGCTCAGCGTCACCGCCGATTGGGCCGGATCGATCAACGCCGTGGTGAACAACTCGGCGCTGGCGATCACCGTGAGCAGCGCCGAGAATTCCAAAGACAGCGGCAGCAAGAACGCGATCAGCGTCGCGCCGGTGGTGGCGATGAACAAGATCAGCGCCGACGTGGCGGCCTATGTCGACGCGGGCGCCCTGGGCAAGTCCGTCAGCGCGCTGGGCGACATCACGATCGAAGCCCATGGCAGCACCCGCATCAACGCCGAGGTGGCCGCCAGCGCGGTAGCGATTGCAGTCAGCTCCAAAGCCGCCGCCAGGGCGGTCTCGGTAGGCCTGAGCCTGTCGCGCAACGACGTCAGCAGCGATGTCAAGGCTTACGCCGCAGGCGCGAGCGCGGCCGCGCGACCGACGCTGACGTCCGAGCAGGGCAGCATCCGCATCGGTGTCTGGCGCGAGTCGCAGATCATCGCCAACGGCACGGCTTCGGCGATCGCCGTGGCCGCCAGCCCCAAGGGCGGGCCGGCAGTCGGTGGCGCCGGCACGATGGCGTTCAACCGCATCAGCGGCTCAGCCGACGCCTATGCCGAGCAGGTCTTGCTCAGGACGCTGTCGCTCGAGGCCGACAGTGGCCAGGTCTCGGTCAAGGCCCACGATGACTCGATGATCGATGCCTACCTGCGCTCGGTCGCTGCGGCAGTGTCGGTCGGCAGCAAGACGTCTGTGGCGGTGGCGGTCGGCCTGTCGGTGGCTCGCAACATCATCGGCGCCAGACCGGTCACGGCGGTCTACGACGTCAAGGCCACCGACTACAACCAGAACCGCAAGCTCACCGAGCTCAAGACCGGCACGCGCGTGCTCAACGACAGCGGGATGCTCGGGCAACAGGTTTACCAGTACATCGGTGACACGGTGGAGGACGACAACGGCATCGAGCTGCGCAACCAGAACTACTCCGACGAAAGCACCTGGAAACTGCTGAGCTATGGGCCCAGCGTGGCCGCCGTCCAGGCGCGCCTGAGCCGCGCGTCGGTCGACGCCAGCGGTGACTTGACCGTGTCAGCGCTGGGCACGAACAGCATCAAAGCCACCGTGCTGGCCGCCTCGGCGGCGATAGGCGCAAGCGCCCAAGGCGCGATCTCCGTCAGCGCCGCAGGGGTCTACGCCGAGAACCGGATCTTTGCCAGCCTGGATGCGCGCATCGACGGCACGCCATACCTGGGCGGTGCCAATAGCGTCGACCAACGCGAGCAAGTCCGGGCCAAAGCGGCCTATGTCTTCGTCGAGAGCCGGGCCAGCATCGACGCGATCGCCGGCGCTGCTGCGCTCGCGGCCTCATTGGCCGGCGGCGGTGTCGCGGTGTCGGTGGCGATTGGCTTGTCGCTGGCCTTCAACAGCATCAACAGCGATGTGCTGGCGCAGGTCAACAACGTGCGCCTGACCACCGTCGGCGGTGACGTGCAGATGCATGCCTTGAACGCTGGCATCAGCCAGGGCGGCAACATCACCAATACCGCTCTGGCCCAGGCCGGCATCACCGTCGACGCGCTGAACGCGGCCGGCAAGACCGCAGAGCCCAGCATGGCCAGCGATGCCGGCCGGACCTGGGACTATCTTGTCACCGACGGCAGCACCCTTCTGTACAAAGACGACCTGGTGCTCGCTGCAGACGGTCGCGTCTACAAATACAAAGGCGCGGACAAAACCGAGGTCAATCTCAGCGCCGCGGGCCTGAGCTTCAGCGGTGCAGATTGGGAAGAAAAAGTCACCAACAACGTCACGCTCAAGTCGGGCTACACGGTGCGGGTCGACCCGCTGCACACCGCCGGGGGCCTGGTGGGCCGGATCTACCGTTACCTGGCTGAAGCGCCGAGCTACAGCACGCTGGTTGGGTCCAAACTGGTCAAGCACGACGACGTGGTGCTGGTCGAGCTCAACCACAACAAGCCCGGATGGATGGGGCGCGAGTTCAAGTACATAGGCGGCGACGCGACGATCGACCTGGCGGTCGAGGATTTCGAGGACCCCGACCTCTGGGAAGAGCTCTCGCATGAACAGACCGGCGTGGCGGTGTGGAAAGAGGATTTCAGCGACACCAAGCGCTGGCAACTCGCCACCGACTATGCCGACCCGGCCACCGTGAGAAAGCTTGCCCCGTTGCTGATCGCATCGGGCATGGCCTTGGCCAAGGCCGACACCATGCGACCGGATGCCAAGTACAGCAGTGCCGACGGCTTGTACTGGGACCACACCACCGACAAAGGCGACACCAAGCTCAAGACCGGCGACCGGGTCGGTGACGCCAACAGCGAACTGCCGGCGGTCTACCGCTACCTCGGCGCTGCAGCGACGCTGGACCTGGGTGCCGTCGATTTCACCGACACCGCGCTCTGGATCGAGGCTGATTCGAGCAAGATCATCCGCAAGGGTGACACGGTGCGCGTGGCCGACGAACATCGCGGTGGCGGCGAGGCGGGCCGGGTCTACACCTACATCGGCAAGAACAAGCTCAGCCTGGATCTTTCACACCTCAACTACCTCGACACGAGCAACTGGCAGCCGGTGCTGCCGGTGCTCGAAGTCTCGACCATCGAGGCCGGCCAGCGCTGGAAGCTGCTCGACGCCGATGGCCACAGCTACACGCTGACGATGGACGCCAGCGGCAACCTGGGCTCCTCGCGCAACAGCATCAACGCGGTGTCGGTGGCGGCATCCGCGGCCATCGCCGCGTCGGCCAGCAGCGTGGCCGTCGCCGTCAGCGGCGCGGGCGCGGTGGCGATCAATTCGGTGATGGGACACACCGACGCGTTGATCGGCAACAGCGTCGTGACGAGCGCGGCCAAGGTCCAACTCGATGCGCAAAGCCAGTCCAGCATCTCGGCCACCATCGCTTCGCTGTCGGTCGCGGTGGCCGCGGGCATGGGCCCTGGCGTTGGGGCGTCGATAGGCATCTCGATCGCTCGCAACCTGATCGGCCAGGAAGGCTTTGGCGTGGTCGGTGACAACGCCATCGCCACCGTGCAGGCCTTGGTGATCAACAGCACCGTGCGCGCTGCAGGCGATCTGTTGCTCAGCGCCGATGCCAAGCAGACCATCGACGCGCTGGTGCTGTCGGGTTCGGTGGCCGTGGGATTGGGATCGGACTCCGGCGTGGGCATCGCCGGATCGGGCGTCTGGGCCGAGAACCAGATCGGCAACCGGGTCCACGCAGGCGTCGACACCGGCATGGGCTACACGATAGGCCAGCGCTTGAGCGACATCTCGGTGCGCAACGTCGACATCGAAGCGCGCGACAACTCGCGAATCCACGCTTTTGCGGGTGCGGCAGCGATCGCCGCCGCGTTTGGCAGCAATGCCGGCGTGGCCGTGTCGATCGGCGTGTCCTTGGCCCGCAATGTGATCGCGACCCAGGTGCTGGCCGAGATCGCTGGCGCGCGGCTCGCGGCCAGCGGTGACCTGAAGGTGATCGCCAAATCGGCGGCCAGCATCGAGGTGACGTCCATGGCCGCAGCGCTGGCCGCAGCCGTCGGTGGCACCGCCGGGGTGGGCGTCAGCGGCGCGGGTGCGTCGGCGATGAACATCATCCTGGGCAGCACTGTTGCCAGCGTCGACGACAGCGCGATCAGCGCAGCAGGTGCGATGGATGTCAAGTCCAGCGCCAGCAGTCGCATCGCGGCGACCATCGTGTCGGCATCGATCGGCGTTGGCGGCGGCGAAGTTGGCGTTGGTGCGTCTATCGGCATCGCGCTGGCACGCAACTACATCGGCTACGACCCGTCCCATTACAGCGGCACGGCACGCTACACCTCGAGCGTTGACGCGCCGGCCAAGATCGTCAAGGGTGACGTGATACGACTCGGCCCACGCTCGGGTGCGCGTGCCAACGAGGTCTATGAGTACATCGGTGACACCGACCTGCTGCGCGCCGACAAGGACAAAGACGGCAACCAGAAAGACCTGATCCTGACCCAGGACTACGCCGACACCAAGCTGTGGAAGCAGCTCACGGCGACGGCGGCCAACCAGATCGAGGCCAGCGTCACCAGGTCTTCGATCATGGCGCTCGACGACCCCAACAAAACGCTGAATTTGAGCGTTATCGCCGACAACCTGCAGTCCATAGACTCGTCGGTATTCTCGGGGTCGGTGGCCCTTGGTGCCGGCTTGGTTGGGGTTGCGATCAGCGGCTCTGGCAGCAGTGCCGTCAACCGCATCGGCTCGCAGACACTGGCCTATGTCGGCCGCACGACCACGGTCGACAGCAACCACGACGGGGTGCCCGAGGTCAACGGCATCGAGGTCGACGGTTTCATCCATATTCTGGCCACCGACAACGCCAAGATCGATTCCAGCGTGATGGCGGTCTCGGTGGCCGCGGCATTTGGCAAGTTCGGTGCGTCGGTGGCGATCGGTGTGTCGTTGGCCGACAACCTGATCGCCAGCAGCACGCAGGCACTGGTCGACACCGCCGTGCTCGACGCCGTGGGCAACATCAGCTTGCAGGCGCACGACACCTCGGAGATCGGGTCTCGCTCCACCGCGGTGGCTGTGGCGATCACGGGCGCTATCGGCGCTGCGGTGGCCGGCGGCGGTGCTTATTCCAGCAACACGATCAACACCCAGGTCCGTGCCGGCGTCGACCTGGTCGACGCCCAACAGCGTATCGGCAAGAGCAGCATCGCCAGTGCCGGCGACTTCACGGTGCAGGCGCAGGGCGACGCGAACAGCCAGGCCGACGTGCTCGCTGCGGCCGCCGCCTTCGGACTGGCAGCCGCTGCCGCCGCCGGCACGGTGTCGATCAACCTGTTGGCGCCGGTGATCGATGCAGGTGTCAACAACGCCGACGTGACCGTGGCTGGCAATGTGTTGATCAGCGCCCGGGGGCACCAGCGCGCCGACGCGTTGGCGGCGTCGGTGTCGATCAGCATGTACGGCGCCGTCGGCGCCAGTGTGGTGCAGACCACCGACAACAGCAAAATCTGGGCCGGCCTGGGCGACGATGTGAAGCTGCAGGCCGGCGGCTTGCGAATCGACGCCTACGGCCAGGACGAGATCTTCCAGCATGCCAACGCCGCCAGCGGGGGGGCGTTCATCGGCAT
>JBILYN010000181.1:0-9409 GCA_044377715.1 Aquabacterium sp. | reverse complement strand
CGACCGGCAGGACCACGTTGATATCGCGCTGAAATCCGGCGCGATCGAAGTTGATCGAGACGTGGCTCATCAGGATGTCGGCGCTGTTCCAGCTCGCTGGCACGGCACGGTATTCGCCAGAGCCGACAGGAAACGGCGCGTCGCCGCGAAGGATCAGAGCAGCGCTGCTGACGATCGCCACACGGCGTTCGGACAGTTTTGGTCCCGAGACGAAGGGTGTCGTCTCGAACGTCGGGCAGGGCAGGTTCGCGACTGTGGTTCGTGTGGGTTCCGGTATGTCATCAAGTCTCGCCATTCGGTGTCCTCCTGAAACGGCGACTCTAACCGGCCATGATGCTCACCGCAGCAGCATCGGCTGAACCTGACAAGAGATGTGCCTCAGCCCGCGTTCTGATGAGCTTTTCCGTGATCGGCCCGCATCGTGAGACGTCGACGATGAGTCGCGCTATCAGCGTTCGCAGATCGAATCGGCGGTTGAACCGGTAGGCGAAGGCAAGCAAGCAGTGGCTTGCATACTTGCCTGTACTTCAGTCTCCTAGCGCTCCCAGGGTGATGTCGCCAACCACGTCGTCTGCGGGAATGCGTCCTAGAACGGCCGAACTTGTAGAGGCTGCCGGCCACGCTGGTGAGATCGGCGAACATGGAATTGCCGACCGCGCCCACCACCTCGGCTCGATCATCACGGGTCTTCGGGGCGTGTTTCGGGCAGCGGCAGGTGCAGCTCCAGGATCTCGTCGCCGTTGGCGTCAAGCTGCCCGGTGCTGCGCCAGCCCAGGTGGCGGTAAAAACCATGTGATCGGCTGGCTGGGTCGGCCGAGCAGCCCAGGAACAGCCGCTGCCAGCCAAGGCTGGCCAGCTGCTGCACCATGCGGGCCAGCAACTGACGGCCCAGGCCCTGGCCTTCAAATGCCGGCAGCAAGGCCAGCACCACGATCTCGCCGCTGGCGCGGGCGCCGAAACAATAACCGGCCAGCGCACCGTTGGCATCCAGGGCCACTTGGCCGGGCAGTGCGCCGCTGCGGATGTCGCCGGCCCAGCTTTGCGCGGTGATGCCCAGCGCCTGCAGCCGCTGCACCGAGACCGCGTTCTCTCGGGTGCGCCCGCGCAAAGCCACGCAGGCGGGGGCGTCTTCGGGCACAGCGGGGCGGCAGCGCAGCGGCATGGGGCTGCATTCTGCCGGTTCCGCCGGGCCGCAGCAGGCCTTTGTCGGCCCCAAGAGCGTGGTTGCGTTGTGGACGATCCGCAGCCATGGGCATCCAGGCCAGCACACGGTGGTGATCACCAGCACGATGGCTCGTCTGGCCGACTGGATGATCGACAGGGCCATCGCATCCTGGTCGTCCGCACCGCGTGCGCCCGGCACGCCTCCGAGCTTGCTCGTCAACACCTGGATGGCCTACGCCGGCGGCGCGCTGCTCGCCGCGCTACTCGCCGCACTCGCGCTGTCCAGGCTACCGCGCCCGGTATTGCTGCCGGCGATGTTGGTGTGGATCCTTGCTTGGATCTACGCTGGCCGCGCGCCCGGCAAACGCAAACCGCGTCGCAGCCTGACCTGAACCGATTTAGCGGCGCCTTGTTGTCGGCCAGATGGCATCGGGTCAGGTCGGCAACGCCAGTTCGCTTCCTGGGCAGACCTTGGGTGATCCTCTGGCGCTTGCTGACACGAACGGATGGTCAACGACCGGTCTGAAGTTGGCGACGTCGGAGGCGGACGCGTGCGTACGTCAGCAGTACCCTTCGACCAGCCGTTCACGAGGCCAATCTCTGCATGATCGGATGTCTGGAAGTGGCCGACAGCGTGAGTACGACGCGGCGCCACGATGCCGCTCTTCGAGCCGCACTTCATAATCAAAACCTGTCCCGCGCTTGTTCGAGATGCCAACCTTTCATCATGGATAAATTCTTGCTGCAGCAGCAGGTGCTGGAACGGCTCGCCGAAGACCTGCTGCATGCCGAACAGGCCATGCGGGTGGCCCATGAAACGGCGACTCACGAAGAAAACATCGCCGAAAACAAATACGACACATTGGGACTCGAAGCCGCCTACCTGGCCACCGGCCAAGCTCGCCGCGCCGAAGCCATCCGCCAGGCGATGGCCAATTGGCGCCAATTCCGCCCGCGCCCCTACGACGCCAGCAAAGGTATACAGCTCGGCGCGCTGGTCTGCTTGGTCGATTCCGACGACAAGCAGCAACAGCTCTTTCTCGGCCCGGATGGAGGCAGCATGAAGTTGGTCAGCGGCGGTCAGCTCGTTCAGGTCATCAGCGGCGAAGCCCCTTTGGGCAGAGCCATCCTGGGAAAATGCGAGGGTGATGAGGTGTCGATACAGGTCGCTCCAATGCGACAGCAGTTTGAGGTGCTGCGGGTTCATTAAGCCGCAAGCAAGTTCACGCCGAATTGATCAGAAATTACTCGGCCCGACCCCTTTAGGACGCCCTGCACAACTCCTGGCGAGCTATGCGGAGTCCGTTCGCGCTCGCACGTTGCGCGGCACTCGAATCGTGCGTGCTGTGGCGTGGACTGTGGTGTTGACCTCGAGCTTCGAGGTGGGCTACATCAGCCTGCAGGCCGCCTTGGGAGAAGGCTCCCACCACAACGTGCGCGACCCACTGCACGCTGCGCTGTTCGGGCTCATGGCGGCGGCCGCCGTGATGCTGACCGCGACCCAGGCCGTGTTGGCCTGGCTGATTGCCCGCCACAGCACCACACGACACACGGTGTTGACGCAGGCGGCGGTGGTCGGCCTGGTGTTGACCTTTCTGCTCGCAACGGTCAGCGGCTTCGTTCTCGATGGCCAGCAACCTCCAGCGGGCATGGGGCTGCCCATCGTGGGCTGGCACATCGTAGGCGCCGACGCCCGCCCGGCCCACTTTCTGGGTGTACACGCGCAGCAGCTTTTGCCTTTGGCGGGCTTGGTGCTGCAGCAGGGGCGCCTCTCACACCCAGCCCGATGGCTGACCGCCGTGGCGCTGGGCTATGGGCTGCTGTGGGCGCTGCTCTTGGCGCGGGCGCTTCCGTAGCGATTCGGCGCCGCATCAGCTGGTCGTGCCGTTGACCAGCTGTTCCAACTTGCTCTGGTCCACGATGCGGATCTGCCGCTGGTTGACGTCGAGCATGCCTTCTTGTTGGAACTTGCTGAAGGTTCGGCTAACTGTCTCAAGCTTGAGCCCCAGGTAGCTGCCGATTTCATTGCGCTTCATACGCAGGACCAGCGACGAGGCCGAGAAGCCTCGCGCTTGCAAACGCCGGGTCAGATTCAACAAGAAGGCAGCCAAGCGCTGCTCTGCTCGCATGCTGCCCAGCATGAGCATCACACCGTATTCGCGAACGATCTCTCGGCTCATGATCTTGTTGAACTGGTGTTGCAACTCGGTGAACTGACGTGCCAGACCCTCGAGTTGGTGGTACGGGATCACGCAGACCTGCGAGTCTTCCAGTGCCACTGCGTCGCAAGTGTGGTTGTCGGTGCCGATGCCGTCGAGTCCAAGCAACTCACCGGCCATCTGAAAACCGGTGACTTGCTCGCGGCCGTCTTCTGCCAAAACACGGGTCTTGAAGAAGCCGGTACGAACAGCGTAGAGCGACAGAAAACCCTCACCTGCGCTGAACAACGCTCTGCCACTTGCGACTGAGCGCCGGTTGGCGGTCAGGGTGTCGAGTCGATCCAAGCTGTCGCCGGACAAGCCTACAGGCAGGCACAGCTCACGTACGTTGCAGGTCGAACAGGCGATCTTGAAGGATTCAAGTCGAATACCTGGCGATTCGGCGGCAGTGTTCATGGGAGGTCGCGTGGCTTGCTAACGCGCATTTGGTACATCAATCCGGTTCGGATCAGCAACCAGCGACCTTTTTGCCTTGGCCCGCGGATTGTTGGAGCCATCGGCTCGGCTGAAATTGACTTATGTCAATTGACAACCATCAACGCCGGCCTTGAGCTGGGCCACTACCTCGAGGAAAAGGGCAGGAACCGAGACTGCGAGCATGCCGCAGTCTATGCAACTCCTAGATTCGAAGGACGCAGGTCTGCGAGAAGAGAGCATCAGCCGCACGCTGGCGGCATTCCCCGAGCCCGGGGCGAGCTTCGAGAAGAACATCGCCAACTCGCGCAAGCTCGGCAGCGCGGGCTATCGCAAGCTGCTGGCGGGCAGCTGAACGCGCCGTCATGGCGCAGAGCCTAAGCGGTCAGGCGCAGCGCCAGCAAGCCGGCCCACGATGGCGCCGACATGTTCGCGGCGCAGGACTTGGCGCAGCACAAAGGCGCTTTGCGCGCCGATGGCTGCGATGAGGCCCAGACTGAGTGCTGCACCGGTGGCCGCGGCAGCCCAGAAATCTGAATTTATGCCGCCGATTCTGCCCCGGCTTTGTGCGCAGTCGGGGCGCGGCCGGGGCGCAGCTCAGAACGCGGCCGCATCGCCGGGCTGCATGATGCCGCGCATGCGCGATGTATCCCTTCGGCTCGAACGGCGCCTCGCAGGCCATCCTGGATGCCGGCGCGCAGGCCGATTTGAAGGAGGTCGAGGCGCGCTACAAGCGCCTGGCAGGCGGCTTTGATGCCGAGACGCTCTCAAGCAAATGTGGCTTTGCCACTTTGCTTGATCCCCTCGGGGGAGGGCCGGCTTCTGCCGGCCTTGGGGCGCTCAATACGCGGGCGTCGTGGCGTGTGGGCGGGCGCTGACCGCGCAATCCGGGCACGGTCACGAAGAGCAGCAGCCCGCAGGCCGCCCCGGCGGCCGACAGCGCAAAGCCGCCGTAATAGCCACCGGTCAGGTCGTAGAGCGCACCGCTGCCCCAGGAGCCGAGCGCGCCACCCATGCCCATGCCGAAAAGCACCGCGCCGTAGATGCCGGTCTGGCGCCCCCCGGCGAAGTTGCGCGCCGACAGCACCGCCACCAGCGGCCCGCGCGAACCCTGCATCGTGCCGAACAGCATCACGAAGGCGGCGACCATGACCATGGCAGGCGAGTGTCCGAGCGCGGCGAGCGCGGCCACGCCGGCGATCGTCGAGCCATAGGAGATCATCGCCACCCGCATCTCGCCGATGCGCTCGGCGAGGCTGCCGGCGGCAAAAGTGCCGGCGATCGAGACCATGCCGACCAGGCCGTAGATCGTGGCTGCCTGCAGCGGCGGCAGCCCCGACTCGATCAGATAGGCCACCAGCTGGACACTGACCGCATAGGTGCTCACCGAAGTACAGAACATGACGCCGAAGAGCGCCCAGAAGACCGGCGTGCGCATGGCTCGACTCACCGTCCAGGCCTGACCATCGGCGGCCTGCTGCTTGCGCGCCGCCGCGATCTCGGGCGCACCGGCGGCAATCCGGCGCCAGGGCAACAGCTGGATGAGCGCCAGCACCGCCAGTAGCATCAGCCCGAGCACCAGATAGGCGCCGCGCCAGCCGCGATGCGCGACCAGCGACTGCACGATCGGCGCGAACACCAGCAGGCCCACGCCCATCGAGGCGGAGATCACGCCCATCGCGGTCGAGAGCTTTTTCTGGAACCACAGGCTGACCAGGCTGGAGGCCGGCAGCATGCCGACCATCGATGCGCCGATCGCACCACCCAGCCCGGTGAGCAGGTAGAGCTGCCACAGAGCGCTCACCTGCGAGGCAAGCAGGCAGGCGAAGCCAAAGACCGCCATGCCGACGCTGTAGCAGAGCCGCGCGCCGAGCCGATCGAAGACCGTGCCGGCGATCGGTGACATCACGCCGAGCGCGACCATGTAGGTGGCGTAGACGCCGGTGAGCGCCGCGCGATCGGTCTGGAACTCGCGGGCGATCGGCAGCAGGAAGATGGCAAAGCTCTCGCCCACGCCACGCGAGATCGCACTGATGACCGTGCACATCATCAGCACGCCGAGGGCGACACGATGGGCCGCGATCTGCGAATCGACGACAGATGACCCGGAGGCGGGTGCAGTCAAGGGGCGATGGGGGCAATGGCCGGCGGCTGAAGGAAGCTTTTCATTATCGGGGGCAAGTGCGCTGGCGGGGTCATGCGAAGACCGCTCTTCGACTCAGGACGAAGGCCATGGACGCAATGCATCGCAATGCCACACAGACTTCCACCTCGTTGGGCTCGACTGCGAGAGTTGACGGCAGCTATCACTATTGATACCATTTTTTATGAGAGGTCTCGAAAAAAACTTTCGAGCAAATGCGAACAGAGCCCACCAACGTGCGCTTTGCCGACTTGCAGCGCATCTGCGAGCATTTTTTGGTAATCCCAGGCAACACGGCAGCAGCCACGCCATCTACAAGACCCCTTGGCCCGGGAACCCGAGAGTGAATATTCAAAACGACAAGGGCAAAGCAAAGGCCTACCAAGTAGGGCAAGTGTTGCTCGCCATTGAGCGCCTGGGTGCCAAACCATGAACATCAATCACTACACCTATCGAGTCACCTGGTCTGCTGAGGACAAAGAGCAGGTAGGCCTTTGCGCCGAATTCCCATCGCTGTCCTGGCTGGCTCCCACACCTGAAAAAGCCCTCGCTGGCATCCGTCGGGTTGTCGCAGCGGTGGTTGATGAGATGAACACCGCTGGTGAGCCGGTTCCCGAGGCGCTTGCAGAAAAAAGCTACAGCGGCCGCTTCATGGTTCGGATTCCTTCGTCGGTGCACCGCGCACTTGCCACTGAGGCGGCCGAACAAGGCGTGAGCATCAACCGGCTGGTATCTGCCAAGTTGGCCATGTGATCACGGGTGCGTTGAGAACGATTGGTTGACGCGATGCCAAGGCTGTGCGCGGTACACGCTGGAGTTCAAGCTGGAGGCCGTTAGGCTGGTGAAGGCGGGGCAGTGAGCGTCAGTGACGGCCCGTGTGCTGGGCATGCCCAAGGCGAAGTTGATTGCCGCGTCGAGGCGTCGGCCACCGAATATGAATCAGCGCGGCAATGCCAGCATCGTATCGGCCGTGCGGCGGTGGCCCGCTGTGGTTCTGGCTTCTGGCCTGTCCTGACGGCCCGCAACTTCGCGCTGCAGGGCTGAAGGGTGTGTGCCGAACATCGATCCGCAGATGGTGCTGCGCCACGAGCATTGGCTGGGCCCCAAGCGGGTTCATCCGCAAACCCGGTAACTGTCGCTGTCCGTGCCGCAGAATAGGGATTGGCGATGATCACCGCCCAGCACCCGATCGGCCGCCCGGGCCAGCCCGAAGAGATCGCAAGGCTTGCACTGTTCCTGTGCTCGCAGGCGGCGTCATTCATCACCGGCGTGTATGCCGTAGATGACGGCTGGTACACATCGCGCTGATCGACCCAATCCGACACGGCACCGCCCTTCGCGCGACGGCCGCCGCCAGCAGCACCCGTGCGACAACCTGCAACCACCACACCACCAACAACATGACGACAATGCCCACACCGACCGCGCTGCCCTTGCTGTTCACCCCGTTCAAGATCCGTGACATCACGCTGCCAAACCGCATCGTCGTTCCGCCCATGGCGCAGTACTGCGCGATCGACGGCATAGCCAACGACTTTCACCTGGTGCATTACGGAAAATTCGCACTGGGCGGCGCCGGTATCGTATTCGTCGAGGCCACCGGCGTCGCACCCGAGGGTCGCATCACCAATGGCTGTCTGGGCCTGTGGAATGACGTTCAGGCAAGCGCGTTCGAGCCCATCGTTCGGATGTTCAAGTCGCACGGCACGGTGCCGGCGATCCAGATCGGACACGGCGGGCGCAAGGGCGGCATGCAGCGGCCGTGGCACGGCAACGGACCGCTCAACGAGCAAGACATCGCGCGCGGCGACAAGCGCTGGACCCCGCTGGCACCGTCAGCCGTGGCGCTGGCTGACGGCTGGCCCGTGCCCAGGGAAATGGACACCACCGACCTGGCCCGCACCCGAGACGCCTTTGCTGCCGCTGCCAAGCGCGCGCTGTCTGCGGGCTTCGAGGTCATCGAGCTTCACATGGCGCACGGCTACCTGCTGCACTCGTTCCTGTCGCCGCTGTCGAACTTTCGCACCGACGCATATGGCGGCAGCCTGCAAGGGCGCATGCGCTTTCCGCTGGAAGTGACCGAAGCGGTGCGCGCGGCGTTGCCTGCGGGCACGCCGCTGTTCGTTCGCATCTCGGCCGAGGACGGCATCGACGGCGGCTGGACAATGGATGACAGTGTCGCGCTCGCGCACGAGTTGCGCGAGCGCGGCGTGGACGTCATCGACTGCTCGTCCGGCGGCAACACGGCACGCGGCGCCACCAACGCGAACCTTCAGCGCGCGCCCGGCTACCAGGTGCCATTTGCCACCCGCATCCGCAACGAGACCAGCCTCATGACCGAGGGCGTGGGTCTGATCCGCGACCCCGACTTCGCCGAACGCATTCTTCAGGAAGGCGGCGCCGACCTGATCGGCATCGCCCGCCAGTTCCTGTTCGACCCCTTCTGGGCGCTGCACGCCGCGCACCACTTCGGCATCGACCCGGATTTCAATCGCTGGCCGCAGCCGTACGCGTGGTGGCTGGAGAAGTGGGACAAGGGCATCAAGGCACGCGAGGCCATCGAGCGCGCTTAGGCCCCGACGGCGATCCTGTCGCAATGTGCGTGCCGACGATGACGCACGGCACGCAAGAATAGAGTGCACATAGTAGGAATGGGGTCAGGTCTTGCAACCCAGCATCCACGCCAGCGTTGGAGGTGGTCAGGCAATGAAAACAAGACCTGAGTGCGCTTTGCCGAGCTTTGGGTCAATACCTTCTGCCCGGCGCGCGACCCAAATGCGACTCATTAAGTGGCGGCCGCCGCCTGCAGTGACTGCGGGATGCGCGCTTCATCCTCGTCGGCATCCGGTACTCACCAACGCGGCGTTTTCATTGGCGCGAGCCCCGCACCACGCGGGAAAGCAGGCCATTCTGCGTGTGACAAATGGGCACAACACGCCCCCGCTTTCGATCCCTCCACCAAACCCAGTTCACCGAATGGCACTTACTTTGGCGATTTCGAGGCGGTAGCGCGCGTAAGTGGTTGAAGGCAAAGGGAGGTGGCTAACCAATGGCCGATAGCATGGTTGTTTACGAAGCACCCAAGCCATCAACCAAAGGCCAGCCAGCATGGATCTTAAAGCTCAAGCCAACTTGCATCAACGTCGAAGCAGCATTGCGAGCCGCGCGAACTCGACCCAAGCCGTTGAGTTCTTCAACCTGCTGACGAGTCCGGAATTGCTTCAGACAACCGAAGCGCTGCTGCCCAAGCACCGCGAACGGCTGTATCCGCCGACGGTCACGCTGTCGATGTTCATTCGGCAGGTGCTGGAGGCCGATGGCTCGTGCCAGAAGGCAGTCAACGGCTGGGCAGCGCAGCGTGCGGCCGATGGTTTGAGCGCTTGCAGCGTTCGCACCGGTGGCTATTGCCGGGCTCGCCAGCGGCTGCCCCTGGAGATGGTCAGTGCGCTCACGCGCCAAACAGGCTCGT
>JBILYN010000180.1:0-9415 GCA_044377715.1 Aquabacterium sp. | reverse complement strand
AGCCGAGCTTGTCGGCCACACCGCTGTGAAAGTCGATCGCCGTCACCGCCCTCACCGCCGTCACGCCGTGCCTCAGCCCGCTTACTTGGCCTGCGCCTGGGCCATCACCCAATGCGTCAACAGCCCTACCGGTCGCCCGGTCGAGCCCTTGGCAGCGCCCGATTTCCAGGCCGTGCCGGCGATGTCCAGATGGGCCCAGCGCAGCTTGGCGGTGAAGCGCTTGAGGAACATCGCCGCGGTGACCGCACCGCCGGCACGACCAGCGATGTTGGCCATGTCGGCGAAGTTGCTCTTCAGGCCTTCGTCGTATTCGTCGTCGACCGGCATGCGCCAGCAGGTGTCGAGCGCGGCGTCGCCCGCGGCCAGCAGCTCAGCCGCCAGGCTGTCGTCGGGCGAGAACATGCCAGAGCGCACCGCCCCCAGCGCCACCACGCAGGCACCGGTCAAGGTGGCGATGTCGACCACCGCAGCGGGCTTGAAGCGCTCGACATAGGTCAGCGCGTCGCACAGGATCAAACGGCCCTCGGCGTCGGTGTTGAGCACCTCGATGGTCTGGCCAGACAGGCTCGTGACGACGTCGCCTGGTTTGAGCGCCCGACCGCTGGGCAGGTTCTCGCAAGCCGCGATCACGCCGATCAGGTTGAGTTTGGGCTTGAGCTGGGCGACCGCGCGCATCGTCCCGATCACGCTGGCCGCGCCGCCCATGTCGAACTTCATCTCGTCCATCTCGCCACCAGGCTTGAGCGAAATTCCTCCCGAGTCGAAGGTGACGCCCTTGCCCACCAGCACCAGTGGCGCGCTGGCTTTGGCCGCACCCTGGTAGTGCATCACGATGAAGCGCGGGGGCTCGTCCGAGCCTTGCGCCACGGCCAGAAAGCTACCCATGCCCAGCGCCTCGATCTGCTTGCGGTCCAGCACCTCGATCTTCAGGCCGTTGGCACGCGCCATCTTGCGCGACTCGGCCGCCAGCATCGTCGGCGTGCAGTGGTTGCCCGGGCGGTTGCCCAGTTCGCGCGCCAAAGCCACACCCTCATTGATCGCCGCGCCGTGCGCCAGACCCTGGTCGGCCGCCTGGGCTTCGGCCTTGCTGGCCAGCAGCAGGCTGATTTTGGTCAGCAAGGGCGGCGGCGGCGCGCTGGGCTTGGTGCTGCGGTACAGATAGACCGCATCGGCAGCCGCACAAGCCAGCGCCTCGGCATGGGCTGCGCCCACGGATGGCAGGCCGGCGATCTGCACCGCCAGATGCTTGACGCCCAGGCCTTTGAGCAGGCCCAAGCCGGACGCGGCAGCCGCCTTCAAGGCCTTGGCGCTGCCATCCCGGACCGCGACGACCGCCACCCGCGGCGTCTTGACACCGGCCACTTGGCGTAAATAGGCCTGCTTGCCAGGCTTGAGCGAGAAATCGCCTTGGGCGATGGCCTCGGTCACCGCTTTGGCCAGCGGCTCGTCCAAGCCGGCAGGCAGGCTCTGCCCGACCAGCAACAACAACAGGGCGTCGGCGCTCAAGCGGCTGCTGGCTCCGGAGACGATCACTTGGGTACGGAAGTCCATAATTCGCTCAGGTTAGAAGAGCTAAACATGTTATTCGATTCAACTGTGCGCCGCGAACTGGCGCGGAGCTTCGGCGCGACGCTGGTCGTGATCCTGACCATCGTCATCACGATGATGCTGATCCGCACGCTGGGCATGGCCGCCGGTGGCGAGGTCGCGCCTGAGGATGTGGTGCTGATGCTGGGCTACACGGCGCTGGGCCAGTTGCCAACAATGATGGGCTTGAGCCTGTTCATCGCGGTGGTGGTCACGCTCGGCCGGATGTACCGCGACAGCGAGATGGTGATCTGGTTTTCCAGCGGGCTCGGCCTGGCGCGAATCGTGCGGCCGGTGTACCAGATGGCCTGGCCGGTGCTGTTGGCGGTCGGCGCGCTGGTTTTGTTCGTCTGGCCATGGGGCAACCGCAGCAGCGTCGAGCTGCGCGGTCGCTACGAGCAGCGAACCGACTTGTCGCGGGTCGCGCCCGGCGTGTTCCAGACCTCGCGCGACGGCAGCCGGGTGTTTTTCGTCGACCGCACCAACGAGGAAAGCGTCGAGGGTCACCATGTGTTCGTGCTGACACGCAAACCGCCGCTGGAATCGGTGGTCTCGGCGCGTAGCGGCCGCATCGACAACGAGGACGGCGAAAAAGTGCTTACGCTGGTCCATGGCCAGCGCAACGAGACCGACAGCCTCAGCGGTGTCCGCACGCTGTCTAGCTTCGAGTCCTACCGCTTGCTGGTGGACGACACGGCGGTGCGCGGCGTCCAGGACAGCCCGCCCAAGACCCTCGACACACTGGTGTTGCTGCAAGACCCGACACCGCGCCACCTGGGCGAACTCGCCTGGCGATTCGGCCTGCTGCTGGCCGCTGCCAACCTGCTACTGCTGGGCATCGGGCTGTCAGCGACCCAACCACGCCGTGCCAGCAACTGGAACCTGCTGCTCGCACTGCTGACCTTCATCGCGTATTTCAACGCGGTCAACCTGACACAAGCCTGGATCGCCTCGGGTCGCTTCGAGATCTTGCCGGCCATGCTGACGCTGCACGGCGGCGCGCTGGGCCTGGGGCTGGCGCTGATCTGGTGGCGCGACCATGCGGCGGTTTGGCGACCCTTAGGAACCAGGACAAGCGCGTGAGGACCGTGCGCCGCCTGCTCTACCGCGAGATCGTCTGGTCGGTGGTCTTCGTCGCGCTGGCCTTTCTCAGCCTGTTCTTCTTCATCGACTTCGTCGACGAACTCGACAAGGTCGGGCGCGGCGGCTATACGCTGGGCCGGGCGTTCGCGCGCGGACTGCTGGCGCTGCCGGGACATTTCTACGACCTGTTCCCGATCGCCGTGCTGATCGGCACGATCTATTCGATGGCCCGCTTGGCGCAGTCGTCGGAGTTCACCATCCTTCGCACTGCCGGCCTGGGGCCAGGTCGGGCCTTGAAACTGCTGGCGCTGCCAGGCCTGGTGTTTGCAGGCTTGACCTTTGTTGTCGGCGACTACGTCGCGCCCTATACAGAGCGCGAAGCCGTCGCGCTCAAAGCCGGCGCAGGTGGCGGGCTGCCACTGGGCAGCGGTGGGGCCTGGCTCAAGGAGCGGCGTGCAACGCCCCCAGGCGGCGCCAGCGACTCAGAGCGCAGCGTCTCGGTCAACGTCTTGGCCGCTGCCAACGGTCAGCAGTTGCTCGGTATCCGAATCTTCGAATTCGACCCCGACGGCAGGCTTCGCACCAGCATCGAGGCTCGTTCAGGCCAAGTGCAGGCCCAAGGTCACTGGCGACTGCTGACCGTTCAACGAAGCGACTGGCCCACCCCGGAAGAGGCTCGCCGGGGCCTTGCGGTGAAGCTGCAGACGCTGCCAGACCTGGACTGGGCCACCAGCTTGGACAACAGCGTGGTGGCTGCCGCTTTGCTGCCGGTGCAAAGCATGTCGACGCTGGACCTGTGGCGCTACACCAGCCATCTGGCCGACCAGGACCAGGCGGTGCAACGCCATGAGATCGCCTTTTGGAAGAAAGCGCTCTACCCCTTGGCCTGCATTGTGATGATGGCGCTGGCGCTGCCGTTTGCCTACCTGCACGCACGCGCCGGCGGTGTGAGCTACAAAGTGTTTGGCGGCATCATGCTGGGCATCAGCTTCGTGCTGCTCAACAACGCCAGTGGCTATCTGGGCCTGTTGCGACACTGGACCCCCTGGGTTGCTGCAGCCGCACCCAGCGGCTTGTTCTTGCTGATGTCCCTGGGTGCTTTTGCCTGGTTGGTCCGATTTCGATGAATACCATGAATCTCTGCTCGCCCTCTGCCCCTGAAGCCACCAACACCGGTCTGCTGCTGTTCGCCCACGGAGCGCGCGACCCGCAATGGGCCAGGCCGTTCGAGGCGGTGGCCGATCGTTGCGCCGCGGCGATCGGCGGGCAACGCGTGGCGCTGGCGTTTCTGGAATTCATGACGCCGGACCTGGTCACGGCGGGCACTGGCCTGGTCGCCGCCGGTTGCACCGAGGTCGACGTGGTGCCGCTGTTTCTGGGCTCGGGCGGTCATGTGCGCAAGGACATCCCGGTGTTGATGGCACGCCTTGCGGCCGAGCATCCCGGAACACAGTTCAGGCTGCGCCCTGCCATCGGCGAGGCCGAAGGCGTGATCGCCGCGATGGCCGCTGCAGCGCTGGATCGCCACCCGGTCGAGGTGCCGGTCAAATGACAAGCCGGTTCACGTCGTTCGCGGCGTCCGAAGGGCGCTGAGATGAACCTGCACCAGTTCCGTTTCGTGCAGGAAGCGGTGCGCCGCGACCTGAACCTGACCGAGACTGCGAAGGCTTTGCACACCTCGCAGCCGGGCATCAGCAAAGGCATTCTCGAACTCGAAGAAGAGCTCGGCGTCGACATCTTCGCGCGCCACGGCAAACGGCTGCGCCGCATCACCGAGCCGGGTCAACTGGTGTTGCAGTCGGTCGAGATCATCATGCGCGAGGTCGCCAACTTGAGGCGCATCGGCGAGGAATTCTCCAAGCAGGATGCCGGCACCTTGTCGATTGCCACCACCCACTCGCAGGCGCGCTACGTGCTGCCAGAGCCCGTGGCGCAGTTGCGTCGGCGCTTCCCCAAGGTGCAGGTGGTGATGCACCAGGGCACGCCGGGCGATGTGGCGCGCATGCTCGCCGACGATGTGGCCGAGATCGGCCTGGCCACTGAGGCGCTGGCCGATGTGCCAGGTCTGGTTACCCTGCCCTGTTACGAATGGCAGCATGTGCTGGTGGTGCCGACCCACCACCCGCTGGCCTCGGTCGAACGGCCCACGCTCGAGCAAGTCGCAGCCGAACCGCTGATCACTTACCACCCCACTTTCAGCGGCCGATCGCGGATCGATGCCGCATTTGCCAAAGCCCGCATCAAGCCCAACGTCACACTCGAAGCGATCGATGCCGACGTGATCAAGACCTATGTGCGCCTCGGCATGGGTGTCGGCCTGGTGGCGGAGATGGCGGTGCGCGACGACCCGCCGGGCGGCGACCTGGCTTGGCGGCCGGTCGGCCACCTGTTCGGCCCCAATACCCTGCGGGTGGCGTTCAAGCGCGGCGCCTACCTGCGGCATTTCGTGTTCGCCTTTGCCGAATTGCTGAGCGAACGCCTGACCCGCGCGCTGATCGAGCGAGCCATGGCCGAGCGCCCTGGCAGCCATCCCACGTCCTACGAGCTCTGAAGTGATGACCCAATTCCGTACCCCCCTGCCCCCGAGCCGCCTGCCCAAGGTCGGCACCACCATCTTCACCGTGATGTCGGCGCTGGCTGCCGAGCGCGGCGCGGTCAACCTCGGCCAGGGATTCCCTGATTTCGAGGGCGACCCGGCGCTGGTCGACGCGGTGGCCCAGGCCATGCGCGAAGGCCACAACCAGTACCCGCCGATGACCGGCGTGCCAGTGCTGCGCGAGGCGGTGGCGACCAAGATCGAAACGCTGTACGGCAAACGATACGACGCGACCAGCGAGGTCACGATCACCGCCGGGGCCACCCAGGCCATCATCACCGCGATCCTGGCCGTCGTCGGTCCGGGCGACGAGGTGATCGTGCTGGAGCCCAACTACGACAGCTACATCCCCAACATCGAACTCGCCGGTGGCATCGCGGTGCGGGTGGCGCTCAAGGCCGAGACCTTCAGGCCCGACTTCCCGGCGATTGCCGCCGCGATCTCGCCGCGCACCCGAGCCATCATCGTCAACACGCCGCACAACCCGAGCGCGACGATCTGGCGCACCGCCGACCTCGACACCTTGGCCGAGATCCTGCGGCCCACCGATGTGCTGCTGATTGCTGACGAGGTCTACGAGCACATGGTCTTTGACGGCGAAGCCCATGCCAGCGCCTGCGCCCACCCAGAACTCGCCGCACGGGCATTCGTCGTGTCGAGCTTCGGCAAGACCTTCCATGTCACTGGCTGGAAGATCGGCACGGTGGCCGCGCCGGCGCCGTTGTCGGCTGAATTCCGCAAAGTGCACCAGTTCAACGTGTTCACCGTCAACACGCCGATGCAGCATGGCCTGGCCCGCTACCTGGCCAACCCAGCACCCTACCTCGAGCTGTCGGCCTTCTACCAACGCAAACGCGACCTGTTCCGCGCCGGACTGGCAGGCACCCGCTTGCGCCTGCTGCCCAGCGAGGGCAGCTACTTCCAGGTGGTCGATTACAGCGCCATCAGCGACCTGGGCGAGGCCGATTTCTGCCGCTGGCTGACGACCCAGATCGGCGTGGCGGCGATCCCGCTGTCGGCTTTCTATGAGGATGGCCGCAACCAGGGCTTGGCGCGGTTTTGCTTTGCCAAACAAGACAGCACGCTCAACACCGCGTTGGAGAGGCTGGCGCGTCTATAGCGACCGGGCCAACCGGGGCTCAGCGGCCTGGCTGCGAAGACCACCGCAGCCCCGACACACCATAACGAGGCGGTTTGAGTCCGCCGGCGCCGACGCCAATCGTGACCGAATCGAGGTCTCGATCGGGCACGAAAAATCGCCCTTCGCCAAGTCAGGGCCGCGCGCAGCGATAGGATAGGGTGGAAGGCGCCGTTGTCGCGCCTGGGACAAGACATGAATACCCCAGTTCTTAGCATCGAAGAGCGACAAAACATCGAGTCAGGTGCATGGTTCTCCAAGCTCTCTCAGCCGCTGCGGCATGCGATCCTGTCGAGAACCTACGTCCGGCGCTTGGCCGACGGCGCGACGCTGGCCTCGCGCGGCACACCGGCCGAGGACTGGTGCGGCGTGGCGCGCGGCACGGTGCGGGTCTCGCTGGTGTCGCTCGCTGGCAAGCAGGTCACGCTGACGTATTGCGAGCCCGGCGTGTGGTTCGGCGACATCTCGCTGTTCGACGGACTGCCACGCACCCACGACACCGATGCCCACGGCGAAACCACCTTGCTGTGCGTGCGCAAGGCCGATTTCAAGGAACTGCTGGCCCAGCACCCGGAGCTCTACGACGCCTTGCTGCGGCTGAACTGCCGCAGGCTGCGGCTGATGTTCAACCAGTTCGAGGACCTCAACACCAAGCCGCTGTCGGCGCGCCTGGCCAAGCAGATCATCATGCTGGCCAAGAGCTACGGCATCGAGCAGGGCGAAGAAATCCGCATCGGCTTGCAGCTGGCCCAGGAGGATCTGGCCCAGTTGCTGGGAGCGTCACGACAGCGCGTCAACCAGGAGCTCAAGGGCTTCGAGCGCGAAGGTGCCGTGAGGGTCGAACCCACCAGACTGGTCGTGCTGTCGCGCGACAAGTTGCTCGACATCGCTGAAGGCTGAAGCCAATACTTTTTGCCCGGCCCGCGGGCTCTTGCGCAGCCCAAGCGCTGCCCCCAAGGGCCAATCTGGAGACTGAAAACCCTATGGACCAATTCACCGGCAGCGGCACTGTGTCGCAGCGCAACGCTTTCGACGTCGCAGCACTGCAGACCTGGCTGAGCCAAAACATGGCGGGCTTCAGCGGCCCGCTGGAGATCGAACAGTTCAACGGCGGCCAGTCCAACCCGACCTACAAACTGATCACCCCTGGCCGCGCCTATGTGATGCGCAGCAAGCCCGGACCACGCGACAAGCTGCTGCCATCGGCGCATGCGATCGAACGCGAGTTCAGGGTGATGGACGCGCTGGCGCTCAGCGGTGTGCCGGTGGCGCGCATGCATGTGCTGTGCGAAGACGAGTCAGTGATCGGCAGGGCCTTCTACGTGATGGAGTTCGTCGAAGGTCGGGTGCTGTGGGATCAGTCGCTGCCCGGGATGACGCCAAACGAGCGCGGCGCGGTCTACGACGAGATGAACCGGGTGCTTGCCACCTTGCACGGGGTCGATGTCAAAGCCGTCGGGCTGGGCGACTTCGGTCGACCCGGCAACTACTTCTCGCGTCAGATCACACGCTGGACCAAGCAGTACCAGGCCTCGATCACCGAGCCTATGCCCGAGATGGACCAGCTGATGGCCTGGCTGCCCGAGCATTTGCCTGCCAGCGCGCTCGACGAAGACCAGGTTGCCATCGTCCACGGCGACTACCGGCTCGACAACCTGATCTTCCATCCCGACGAGCCACGCATCATCGCGGTGCTCGACTGGGAGTTGTCGACCATCGGCCATCCGCTGGCCGATTTCAGCTACCACTGCATGAGCTGGCACATCACACCTGGCGTGTTCCGTGGCGTCGCCGGGCTGGACCTGGACGCGCTGGGCATCCCCGCTGAGCGGCGCTATATCCAGCGCTACTGCGAGCGCACCGGCCGGGGTTCGGCCGATGAGTTGATGGCCGACTGGAGTTTCTACCTGGCCTACAACCTGTTTCGCCTGGCGGCCATCACCCAGGGCATCGCCAAGCGGGTGGTCGACGGCACGGCGGCCAGTGAGCAGGCCCGCAGCACAGGCGCGGCCAGCCGCCCGCTGGCAGAGCTCGGCTGGCGTTTTGCCTGCCAGGCATGAGGCAGCGCAGAAGCCCTGCGAGCGGTTCAGCGCGTTTCAGGCTGAACCGCCGGCCGACGGGCTGTCAGCACTGACCCGCTCCACCGGCCGGTTGGCTGCAGTCCCTCCGGCGCCCAGTCGGGTGACCGCTCGCAAGGCCTGCTCGAACAAAGGCAACCAGATCGCCAACGACAGCACATCGGGCCGTGACATGGGCGTGCGCAGCGTCATGCGGCCGCGACCAACGGCCAGCACCACCGGTTGATCAGGGCTCACCGCCACCGCGCTGTTGGCCAGCGCCTGCTCGAGCGGGCCCGCCAGCCATCGCTGCAAGCACAGCGTGTCGTTGCCGGCCGCACCATAGCGCTGGTGCAAGCGCCCCAATGGGCGGGCGCCTAACTGCGGGTACATCACCAGCCAGCGCATCTCGGGTGGCGTGTCGGTGTCGATGCGGGTCTGCACATCGCCGATGAACTGGTCGTAAACCGTCTTCTCCATCACCGCCAACAGGCTGCGGTTGAGCACCACCGCCACCACACCCTTGGGCAGATCGACCTCGGCAATGATCCGTAACTCCATCCCTTCGATGTAGCTCCGCTGAGACGCACCCCACTCGATGCGCCAGGACTGCGCCCCCTTCTGGCCTTCGACCACCCAGCCCCGAACACCGCGCACCCGCATGAAGCGGTACCCGAGATCGTCAGCCCAATGCTCAATGGCCAGCGAATCGGCACGGCCAGGGCGCTGGGACATCAGACGGCGCAACAGCTTGAGCATGGGGCAGTTTCGGATTGATCGGCCGGCATCGAAGAGCGCAGCGGCCTGCATTGAGGCCAACGCTGGCATCAATATCTTGCGGCCAGCCAGCGCAGCAGCATCCCACGCAATGAGGGATGATTCCGGCACCGGCGATCTCTTGCCCGGAGTTGAGCCATATCCCGCCATCGCGTCGACATCGAGAGCCTTGCCATG
>JBILYN010000503.1:0-3158 GCA_044377715.1 Aquabacterium sp. | reverse complement strand
TCGCCAGGCAGGGTCGCCAGTTCGGCGTCGAAATTCTGAAAGCACAGGTCGATGCCCAGGTCCTGGGCGTATTCGCGGAACAGGCCGCGCGCAGCGTCAAGCAGTTCCGGTGTGTCGGGCGTTTGCAGGCGGATCGCAGGGGGCGGCATCAGTGCAGAGGCAGTCTGCGCTCAGTCTAGCAGGCAAGGCTTGCAGTTCATGCGCCCAACCCCGCAATCCACCCAGCGCCGGCGGCGCAGAACGCCAGCAGCAGCAAGGCCAGCAAGCGGGTCTGCCAACTGTCGGCGGACGGCGGCACGCCAGCCGGCAAGTGCTTGTCACCCGTGAGCATCGGCCGGACCAGGTCGGTGCCGCGCCAGCGATAGAAGGCAATCGCTGCCACGTGCAGGCCCACCAGTGCGACCAGAATCCACTGGCCCCAACCATGGTGCCAGGACGTCGCAGTCAACGCGGTGGTGTTGCTGACGAACTTGTTGAGCGGACCGGTGGTGGCGATCTCGTCGTCGGCCACCAGGCCCGTGGCCACTTGCAATGCCAGCAAGGCGATCATCGCCAACACCGACAGGCCACCCAGCGGGTTGTGGCCGACCTCGAAGAAGTCGCCGTCGCGAGCCCGACCTCGCAGGTAGCGCAGCAAGGCGACAGGCCATCTCACAAAGCTGGTGAACCGTGACCAGCGCCCACCCACCAAGCCCCACAGCACCCGGAAAGACAGCAAGGTCAACACCACCAGACCCAGCCTCATGTGCCAGACCAGCGCATTGCCGCCGACATGACCGGTGACCACCATACCGACGACAGCCGAGGCGAGCAGCCAGTGGAAAGCGCGGGTCGGCAAATCCCACACCCGCACCGGGCGGGTATCGGGGCTGGTATCGGGGCTGGTTTCGACTGGGGTGGCAGGCGTCATGGTGCTCATGGTGCGGTCAGCAGGGCAGCAAAGTCGGTCTGCCGACAACGATAGCCCAAGTTGCCGAGCCCACGCCAAGCCATCGGTAGTAATGCCCATGGTGCGATCAAGGCGTCAGATCGAGCGGCCTAAATCCGGTGTTCAAGCCGTAAACTTGCGCCCGCCCGATGGCCTCATCGGGCCTCGATTCCCCCCCGCCCTTCTTTTGTTGGAGACCTGCATGAAACGTTTGCTGCTGGCGTCTATCGCCACCCTGGTTTCGTTGACCAGCCTGTCAGCGCTTGCACAGTTTCAGAAACCCGAAGACGCGGTCAAATACCGCAAAGCCGCGTTCACGGTGATGTCCGCGCACTTCGGACGCATAGGCGCGATGGCGTCTGGTCGTGCGCCCTTCGACGCAGCCGCTGCCGCGGCCAACGCCGAGATCGTCGCGACTATGTCCAAGCTGCCGTACGCCGGTTTTGTCGAGGGCACATCCGGCACCGACAAAGGCACGCCCAAGGCGAACGTCTGGACCGAGCGCGCCAAGTTCGACGAGGACGCCAAGAAGATGCAGGACGAAGTGGCCAAGCTCGCGGTCGTCGCCAAAGGCGGCAACCTGGACCAGGTCAAAGCGGCTTTCGGCAGCGCTGCTGCATCGTGCAAAAGCTGCCACGACCACTTCCGCAACCCCTGACGGCGCAGACCCGTCTCAGGCTCACCGCACCGTGATCACAGTGTCACGGTGCCGGTGATCACCGAGCAGACGGCGCCGCCAATCCAGATGTCAGCGCCCTGCTGCGTCACGAACACTCGCCCGGCCCGGCCGAGTGCAGCGCCCTGGGCCGCGACATAGCGCGCAGGCGCCAGACCTGCCGCGATCAACCACTGCGCCAGGCCGGCGTTCAGGCTCCCGGTGACCGGGTCTTCCGGCACGCCCAGGCCTGGCACGAAGGCGCGAACCTCGAACTGACATTCGCTGCCCGCTGGGTAGGCGCCAACGACGCCCAGGTTCAGGCCCCGCATCGCGGCGAAGTCAGGGCGCAGCGCCAGCACTGCCGCGGCATCCTTGAGCAGCCCGCCCATCCAGCCCGGGCCGTTGTCTATCCACTGCAGTTGCAGCAGATCGGCGTCGTCCAGACCCAGCGCGGCCACTGCCCGGGCCCGCAAGCCAGCGTCGACCGGGCCGCAGCGGCACAGCGCCGGCGCGGCGAAAGCCAGGCGTTCGCTTTCTCCATGCCGGTCGCGCCTGACCCGCACCAGGCCAACGCCGCACTCTTGAACCACGACATCGGCGTCGCGTGGCACGCCGCCAGCGCTGAGCCAGGCGTGGCAGCTGCCCAGCGTCGGATGGCCTGCGAAAGGCAGCTCGCCGCCTGGGGTGAAGATGCGAACCCGGTAGTCGGCGCCGGCATCGTCGGGCGGCAGCAAGAAAGTGGTTTCCGACAAATTCGTCCAGCGCGCGACCTCGGCCATCTGGGCATCGCTCAAGCCCTGCGCGTCGTGGACAACAGCCAGCGGGTTGCCACGCAGCGGCTGGTCGGTGAAGACATCGAGCTGCGAGAAGCGGCGGGTGATCATGCTGCGGCCGACTGAAAAGCCGTGCCTGCCAGCACGCCGGCGAACACCTCGCGGTCGACATTGCCGCCGCTGAGCACCAGCGCCGCACGGCTGCCAGCGAGCTGCGCCCGCTCGGACCAGGCTGCTGCCAGCGCGGCGGCACCCGCACCCTCGGCCACCTGGTGGGTCGCTTCAAACAAGCGGCACATCGCCGCCGCGACCTCGGCATCGCTGACGCTGACCACCCGCGCCAAGCCGCGCTGCATCATCGCCAGCGCATCGGTCTCGGGCGTGCGGCAAGCCATGCCGTCGGCCAGCAAGGTGGTCACCGGATGCGACACCGCTTCGCCGCGCGCCAGCGACAAGGCATAAGCCGGCGCACCGGTCGAGACCACGCCGACGATCTCGGTCGCCAAGCCCAGCGCGTCGCGCGCAGCAATCAGTCCGCAGGCGCCCGAGCCCAGGCCTATCGGCACATAGACCACCGCCAGCGCCGGTGCGGCGGCAAACAGTTCGAGAGCATAACTCGCAATGCCAGCGACCAAATCGGGATGAAACGAGGACACCATCAGCCAGCCGCGCTGCCCCGCCAGCGCCTGGGCCTGTTCGCGCGCGGCCTGGAAATCGTCGCCATGCTCGACCAACTCGGCACCGAGCGCGCGCATCGCCGCGTTCTTCTCGCGGCTGTTGCCCTTGGGCACGACGATCA
>JBILYN010000021.1:0-28666 GCA_044377715.1 Aquabacterium sp. | reverse complement strand
ATGGGTGGCGTCGACCAGTGACTGCAACTGCTCTTTGTACCCGGCATTGCAGGCAAAGGCGAAAGCACGCTCTTCACCGCAACTCGCGTTGATCGCATCGGCAGTCTCCTGGCACTGATCGAGTTTGCGGCTCGAAATCATGACCCGCGCGCCATGCGCCGCCAAGGCCTGTGCCATCGCCTTGCCCATGCCTTTTGAGGCACCTGTGAGAAGGGCGACTTTGCCTGTCAGATCGAACAACTCAGTGTTTACCATGATGCGTGTCTCCGTTGCAGTGATGAAAGAAGCGACCTGAGACACCTTCGGCGGCAGATCAGGTCAGGTGAGAGCAACCACCCAACTGGGTAGCGCCGGCCAGTGCCAGCACTGGCGGCGAGCAATGCGCTGTCGCGCGCGCACCGGGCTCAGAACTAGCAGTCGCTGGCGGATTGTGCAGCGAGCTCAGCTCAGCGCTGCGAGGCCCCGCGATCGACCCCTCAACGTGCCGGGCGCCAAGCGAGCGCAGCGACCCTCAGGCATCGAACTGCGCCGCCTCCGGGGTTGCTTGGACCGGCTGCTGACCTGCTTCGCCAGACCGAGGCTTGAGCGAAGAAACAAGGCTGGATGAATTTGCTATCCTCCGACGACCAAAACCGGAGGTAGACGATGCGACCAAACAAGATCAAACAGATGTGGCGTGACGGTAAATGCGCGACGCTGGGCTGGCTCTCTGTGGCTCACGGGTACACGGCCGAGGTGATGGCACACCAAGGTTTCGATGCGCTGTGTGTCGACCTGCAACATGGCACGGCTGAGATGGGCGACGTTTTGCCCATGCTGCAAGCGATCTCGCAGACCGACACGGTCCCCGTCGTGCGTGTGGCGTGGAACGATCCCGCTGCGATCATGAAGGCCCTGGACCTTGGCGCCATGTGCATCATCGTGCCGCTCGTCAACAACGCCGAGGAGGCCGCGAAAGCCGTCGCCGCTTGCCGCTATCCGCCCGTCGGCATGCGCTCGAACGGGCCCGTGCGCGCCGTACTCTACGGCGGCGCAGATTACGTTGCCAACGCCAACGACGAGATCATCGTCATGGCCATGATCGAAACCAAGGAAGGCATCGCCAATCTCGATGCAATCTGCGCGACGCCCGGCCTCGACGCCGTCTACATCGGGCCGGCCGATCTGTCCTTCGCATTGGGCTTGGCCCCACGCGCCGACAATCCAGATCCGCTGCACATCGCGACCTGCGACAAGATCCGCGTGGCTGCGCACAAAGCAGGCATCAAGTGCGTCATGCATTGCGCCGCCGCGCCTTTCGCCGCAGGCGCGGTGAAGCGCGGCTTCGACATGGTGATGCTGACCTCCGACGCGTCGTGCATGGCCGCCGGCGCGAAGGCACAGCTCGAAGAACTCAAAGCCAAATCCGCCTGAGCGCCCCAAGGCTGGCCGAAGCCGGCCGCCCCTCATGCGGATCAAGCAAAGTGGCAAAGCCACATTTGCTTGAGAGGGTCGCCGGCTGAACCCTTAGGCGTCCGAACAGAGACCACGCTGTCGCAGGTGTGGGGCTGTTGAAATTGCCGGCCCTGGGCGATCTGGGTGCCTGCATCGTCAAGATTGCTGCCTTGCCCACAGCAAGCCGACCATCGATTCGAATCGGAGACAAGCATGACGTCAACCTACAGTCGTGCCGCTGCGCGCATCGCGGGCTTGCTGCTGTTTGCAATGTCCGGGCTGATCAGCACGGGCGCACAGGCACAGGAATATCCCTCGCGGCCGGTCAAGCTGATGGTGGGCTTTGCTCCCGGTGGCGCCACCGACCAGTTGGGCCGTCTGTATGCCAAGCGCCTATCGGAAAAACTGGGTCAGCCCTTCGTGGTCGAAAACCGAATGGGCGCTGGCGGCAACCTGGCCATTCAGGCGCTGGCGCAAAGCCCAGGTGACGGCTACACCCTGGCCATGGGCGCCAACTACATTGGCGTCAATGCGGCATTGAAGCGTAACCCGTATGACTGGGAACGCGACCTGACCCCCATTGCCCAGACCATGGCCACGCCCAACCTGTTGGTGGTGCCCGCTGCTTCGAAGATACGCACGATCCAGGACCTCGTGCGTGAGGCGAAGGCCGCCAAATCGCCGCTTACCTTCGGCTCGGCCGGCATGGGTACCTCGATCCACCTGGCCGCCGAACTGTTCAAGGTGACGGCCGGCGTGAACCTGACCCATATTCCGTACAAAGGCGTCAGTCCGGCCGAAGTGGATCTGGTCGGTGGCGTGGTGGACATGATGTTCGGCAGCATTTCCACCGCTTTGCCGCTGGTCAGGGGCAATCGCCTGCACGCGATCGCATTGACGGGTCTGGTGCGCGTCAAAGACCTGCCCAATGTCCCCACCCTGGACGAATTGGGCATGAAGGGTTTCGAGGTCGAAGCCAGCTACATGCTGGTGGCGCCAGCCAAGCTTGCGCCGGAAGTCCTCAAGCGCCTGGCTTCGGCTGTTGCGGAAATCAATCACGAGCCGGAAACCGCCGCCTTTGCCGAGAGGATTTATGCGCGCGTGCTATCCGGCGGGCCGGAAGAATCGCGCGCCTTCCTGCGTCGGGAAATGGAAAAGTGGCAAGGCGTTGCCAGCGCCACCGGGCTGAAGATCGACTGAGGCCTGAGCAACTGCTCGAGTCTGAGATTTGGGGCTTCGCCCGACCAGACCGGCCTGATCAGAATTGAGAAGGTCGGGACACCACAGCAACAGCGTTCAGAACGGATTCTGGGTTTCAAGCCCCAGACTGATTCGCCCGAGTTGTTCGGTGATGCGGTCGACATGCCCGTTGATGTGCAGCGGCATGGCGCGGAAATCCCGATAGCGCCGCTCGAAGTCCGTGCCTTCGCGCAGGCCATTGCCACCGAGCACCCGCAGCACAAGATTCATCGCCTCATCGCACAACAGCACGGCCTGCATGCCGGCCGAGGTTTGCCGGAAATAGTCACCCTCTGTGGGTATGACCTTGGCTTGAATTCGCGCATCGGTTTCGGCCATCGCCGCGTACACCGTGTCAGTGGCGGCATTGATCAGCGCGCGCGCACGGCCGAGGTTCACATGAACAGTGGGTCGATCGGCCATCTTGGTGCCGAAAATGGCCACTCTTTCGCGGATGCCGTCAGTCGCTTCTTCGAGGCAGATGTCGGCGACGCCTGTGGCCATCGCCCCCAGCCACAAGACCGACAGCGCCACCCAATCCTCGCGATAACGCGGATGAATGACCGCATAGTCGGGGTTGCGAAACAAGGCCCGGTACATAGGTATCCACGGCACCACCCGCTCACTCGGCACGGCCACCTGATCGTAATAGAGATGATCAGTGGCAGAGGCGCGCAGGCTCATGGCCTCCCAAGTGGCATCGATGCGCACTCCCGGACCGTGCAAATCGGTCATCGAAAAACCCAAGGTGCCTGGCTTGGGTCCGCTAAAGACCACGCCAGCCCAGTCTGCGTAACGCGCCCCAGAGCCAAACGCTGCGACCCCGGTCAGCAGCGTGCGATCGCCCTCGGCGCTGGCCTTGACCTTTGTGGAGGCGCCTGCGGGGAAACACACCCATTCTTGTCGGCTGACGATGCCGCCCAAGAAATCCAACTGCGGCGGTCCAAGAAGGCCCGTGAAATGGTGGAAAGTGCACAGGTGGTTCCACAGGCACCAGGCAGTAGAGGTGCAAGCCACGGCCGCACCACGCAGTTCGTTGCCGATATCGAGCACCGTGGCATTGAGTCCACCCAACTCCTTGCTGCCCGACAAGCGCATGACATCGTTGCGTTTGAGGGCGCGAATGAGTTCGGGCGCGATGGAGCGCGAGCGGTCAGCGGCGGCGGCCTGCGCGCCGATGTCGGGAAGCAAGGCCGCCAGATGCTGCGGTGGCTGCCATCGACGTCCCTGCGTCGAGTAAAGACTGTGTGCGTCCATGCTGGGGGTTCCAGGTGATGAGTGTCTGTCGTGGCCACACGCTGACGAGCGACCGTGCGCTGCTTGCCGGTGTGTTGGGTGTGCAGTCTATCCAGATCAGGGAATGACGAACTGTCCACGCGCGCAATCAGCACACTGACACTCACCGCGGGGATCGACTGCGATGTGGTCCCCGCGTGACCACAAGCCCTCACGCAACCGGCCACTTCAACTCGGTCAGAGGCTGCGCACCGACTCCTCGGCATTAGAATCGAGCCGTTTGCAAAGAGACCACAAACCCGCATCACAGATAACGGAGCGCGCATGAATTCCGGACCAGCAGCAGGACAAAGTCGAGCGTCGGAGCGCGACGCGCAGTTCGACGTCGTGATCGTCGGTGCAGGTTTCGCCGGCATGTACATGCTGCACTGCCTGCGTGGGATGGGTTTGTCGGTGCGTGTCTACGAGGCGGGCGGCGACGTCGGCGGCACCTGGTACTGGAACCGCTATCCTGGCGCGCGCTG
Source organism: Aquabacterium sp. (assembly GCA_044377715.1). Classification (GTDB taxonomy): domain Bacteria; phylum Pseudomonadota; class Gammaproteobacteria; order Burkholderiales; family Burkholderiaceae_C; genus Pseudaquabacterium. Next base: position 24,233 of record JBILYN010000021.1, on the reverse strand, counting down.
CGATGTCGAGAGCATGCAGTACTCCTATTCGTTTTCGCCGGCGCTCGACCAGGATTGGCATTGGTCGGAAAAGTATTCACCTCAGCCCGAGATCCTCGCTTACGCCAACCATGTCGCCGACCGGTTCGACCTGCGCCGCGACATGCGCTTCGAGACACGCGTGACCGCGGCGACGTTCGACGAAGGCGCAAAGCGCTGGTCGGTCGAGACCGATGGCGGTGACCGGGTCAGCGCGCAGTTCTTCATCCTCGCTGTGGGATGCCTGTCGGCCGCGAACAAGCCGCAATTCGAAGGCCTGTCGGACTTTCAGGGGCCGGTCTATCACACCGGCGAATGGCCGCACGGGGGCGTGGATTTCACAGGACTGCGGGTGGGCGTGATCGGCACGGGATCCTCAGCGATCCAGTCGATCCCGATGATCGCGAGCCAGGCCGCAGCGCTGACGGTGTTCCAGCGCACAGCGGCCTATTCGGTGCCCGCCCGCAACGCCAAGATCAGCCCGGAGGCCGAACTCGCAGCCAAGGCCGACTACCCGGCACTGCGCGCCAAGGCACGGGCCCGGCCGACCGGGGTTTATTTTCCGTACAGCATGCAGTCGGCGCTCACCGCAACGCCCGAAGAGCGCGAACGCAAATACGAGGAATCCTGGGCGCGTGGCGGCTTGCCTTTTCTCGGCGCGTATGGCGATCTGTTGTTCGAGAAGGAAGCCAACGACACCATCGCCGATTTTGCGCGCCGCAAGATCCGCGGGCTCGTGAAAGACCCTGAGACCGCTGCGCTGCTGAGTCCGGACAACATTTTTGGCTGCAAGCGCTTGTGCGTGGACACCGGGTATTTCGAGACTTACAACCTGCCGCACGTCAAGCTGGTCGACGTCTCCAAACGTCCGGTCGAACGCTTCACTCGGCAAGGGGTCGTGGCCAATGGGACGGAATATCCGCTGGACGCGGTCGTCTGCGCCACGGGTTTCGACGCGATGACGGGCTCGTTCAGCCGGATCCGGATCACCGGAAAGAGCGGGCTGACTCTCAGCGAAAAATGGCAGGCTGGGCCACGCACCTACCTCGGCCTTGGCGCCGAAGGATTCCCGAACATGTTCGTGATCGCAGGACCGGGCAGCCCTTCGGTGCTCGCGAGCCTGATTCAGGCCATCGAACAGCATGTCGACTGGATCGCCGATTGCATCGCCCACTTGCGCGACGTCGGCGCGCAGACCATCGAGCCGCTCAGGACCTACGAAGACGATTGGGTCGAGCATGTCAACGAGGTGTCGAAGGTCTCGCTGCGTTCGACCTGCAGTTCATGGTACGTGGGCACCAACGTGCCTGGTCGGCTGCGCGTGTTCATGCCTTACATCGGCGGCTTTCCGATTTACGTCAACCGCTGCAACGAGGTCATGACGAAGGGATACGAGGGTTTTGTGCTGGAAGGCGCGAACGACAGCAAGGCAGCGCCCAAGGTGCGCTTGACCGAGCGCTGGCGCGTTCCGCTGGACATGGACGTGATCTCGCCGGCCGCAATCGCTGCCAGGCGTGTACCCATCGTCTGATCTGGGCAGGACTTTTTGACACGGTCACGAGATGCGGTCCTTGCAACCGCCCTACCCGCCCCGTTCAGGCAACTTTGATCTCGACCCCAGTCGCCTGACCTATCGGGGTGACATGTCTTCTGACGCGGGGAGGCTCCAACCAGCTCCATCAGAAAAATTTCATACAAAGTGAGCGGCATGAACCCATCCAGCAGCATTCCCCTGAAAGGCGCACCGGGATCTCCTTACACGCGCAAGATGATCGCGGTGATGCGCTACCGGCGGATGCCGTCGCGGCTGATCATCTCGCAACGGGGCGATCACGGTGCGTTCCCGAAGCCGAAGGTGGAACTGCTGCCCACGTTCTACCTGCCCAACGCTCAAGGCCAGATCGAAGCCGTCACCGATTCCACGCCGATCATCCGCCGCTTCGAACGCGAACTGCAAGGCCGAAGCGTCATTCCCACGGATCCAGCGTTGCGCTTTGTCGATGAACTGATCGAGGACTATGGCGACGAATGGATCACCAAGGCGATGTTCCACTACCGCTGGCACTATCGGCAGGACATCGACAAGGCCGGCACCATCCTGCCGCTATGGCGTGGCATCACCGCAGCGCCGGCACAAGTCGCAGAAATGCAGAAGGCCTTTGCCGAGCGCCAGATCAATCGGCTGCGCTATGTCGGCTCCAGCCCAGCCACCGCCGGCGTGATCGAGGACAGCTACCTGCGCTTTCTCGAGATCTTCGAGCGCCACCTGCATCAGCACCCTTTCTGGCTCGGCGCAAGGCCGGGCAGTGGCGACTTCGCGATCTATGGCCAGCTCACGCAGCTGGCCCATTTTGACCCGACACCAGCGGCGCTCACGCTGGCCAAAGCACCGCGAGTCCATGCTTGGGTCTATCTTGTCGATGACTTGTCAGGTCTGGAGCCTCCAGAGGCCGGCTGGATCGATGCCAACGCCATGCCCCTGACCGTGATGGACCTGCTCAGAGAGATCGGACGCGTCTATGTACCGGTGATGCTCGCCAACCTGAAAGCCCTCAAGGACGGTGCGACCGAGGTGCACGCCGACCTGGAAGGACAGTCCTGGACACAGCAGCCCTTCCCTTACCAAGGCAAGTGCGTGCAATGGCTGCGTGAGAGTTTCTCGGCTTTGCCCAACAAGGATGCGGCCCGCGTGCGCGAATGGCTTGATGCCACAGGCTGCCTGCCGCTGCTGGGGTGATCACGCGACGAAGACACTTTGGTCTCTAAGTCGAGGCAGCGCGAAAGTACCGGTCGCCAGTCATGCTTGATCGGCACCCACGACACCGCAGCGGTTTGGCTGAGTGTCGGCGCCGATCCAAATCTGATGATGCCCGAGAGCACGACCGTCGACCTGATCCCAGGCATCACGCCATTCGTTCGCCTGATAATTCTGCTGGCCGCCCTGCTGTTTGTGTTTCCAGAGATCGCGCCGTGGCTGCCCAGGCAGATGACGACAGAGCCATGGTGACCGCGTCATCGTACCCAGGAGTCAGCGCATGCAATCCGCCGCCGCCTGCTGGGCGCGCCCCCAGCCATGCTGCTGGCCTGTCGACTCGAGCTCGCCGCATCAGCGGCGCTCGATCGCGCCCTCGGCGCCGAACAGCGGCAGGCCCAGAACGCGAACCTGGGCCCGGCTGACCGGTTCTATAGGAGCTGGCTTGGTCGCCGTTATTTCAGGCTGTCGTACACCGCCTTCTCGAAGTTGTAGAAGGTTGGCAGGGAACCGCTGTCGGCGAAGGGAAAGATCTGCGTCATGTAGACGCCGGCGATGCCGGTGGTCTGGTCTATCCAGTAGAAGGAATTGGCCAGGCCCGCCCACATCAGTCCGCCAGCCGGGCGGCCAGTCGGTGCCGCTTCGTGGTTGATCTGGAAAGCCAGGCTCCAACTCTTGTTCACGCCGGGGAAGAACTCGGCGTCATTGGTCAGCCCGATGGCAGCTTTCAGGTTGTAGACACGGCAGTCACCCATTTGATTCAGACCCAGCGACACCACTGACTCTGGTGTCAGCACGCGCTCGCCGCCGAGTTGGCCGCCGTTGAGCACCATCCGAACGAAGCGCAGGTAGTCTCCTGTCGTGCCATACAAGCCGCCGCCGCCCATCTCGAACTCGGGTTCCTGCGGAAGCTCGAACGGGAACGGCGCCAGCTTGCCGTCAGGCCCGCGCAGGTGCGTGCCCGCCAGGCGGCTGCGCATGTCAGGTGTGATCCGAAAGGCGGTGCTGTTCATGCCCAGCGGGTCGAACAAGTTGTCCTTCATGTACGCGCCCAGTGTCTGGCCGCTGACCGCCTCGACCATCTTGCCGGCCCAGTCGATGTTGATGCCATACTCCCAGCGCTCACCTGGGTCAAACAACAGCGGCAACGTCAGCGCCTTGTTCTTGCACTCGGTGACGCTGGGGATGCCCAATGCCGCCTGCACCTTCTGCATGTCGGTGTTCCAGATTTCATAGCTGAAACCGGCACTGTGGGTCAGCAAATGGCGCAGCGTGATCGGGCGCTTGGGCGGGCGGGTCTGCGGATGGCCCTTGTCGTCGAAGCCGATCAGCACTTGCGCCTCCCCGATGGCTGGCAGCACCGCGTGGGCGGGCGTGTCAAGGTTCAGTTGGCCTCGTTCAACACACTGCACCGCAGCCACCGAAGTGATCGCCTTGGTCATCGACGCCATCCACCCCACCGTGTCAGTGGTCATCGCCTGACCAGAACCAAGCAAACGCTCGCCAAAGGCGCCCTCGTAGATAGTGCCCTCTCGATTGGTCGCCATGGCCACCACACCCGGCACCTGTCCGGCCGCGACTGCGGCATGCAGCAACTCGTCTGCGCGTTTTTTCAAGCTCATGGCTGGGTCCTCTAGAGGTTTGATGGCTCGACCCGGTCTTGAAGCGGACAGGGAGTCGACACCATCATGCCACCCTTGCCGTCAGCTGAGCTCGGGTGAAAACCCGCTCAACGCTCGAGTTTGAACCGGTATCACGCTGGCTCGCACCCGCGGGCCGACAGTGGCGTAGGCGATCATTTGCTGGTGTCAGCAGGTGTCAATCCGGCCAGAGCGAAGTCGGACAACGCCGTTCGAGCGGCCTGGCTCCACAGGTCGAGGGGTTCGGCTGTGCTCAGGGCCTGTCGAAGCCGATCGAACGGCCCCGAAACGTCCTGGTGATCAGTGCTAACCCGCAGGCAAACCCCACGGCAGCGCGTTCGGGCCGCGCCGTCTACACTGAACAGGTCGCAGCGCTATGCTAGGTCCGCATTGCGCTGGGCTGACCTCAAGCCTGAGTAGCGCCGGGCGATGAATAGATGTTTGAATTCCTGCCACCAGCAATCGAAGCAACAACCGATGGATCATCACAGGAGGTTGTGCCGTGCCCTTCTACGAAAGAGCTGAGGTCCGAATCCATTATGAGGAGCGCGGCACCGGCTTTCCCTTGCTGATCATCCCGGGCGGCGGACTGAATTCGGACATATCCTTCCTCCGAAAAGCCCCGTTCGATCCGATGAATGAGTTCAGCCAGCACTATCGCTGCATCACGAGCGACCTGCGCAATGCCAATGGCGGTCAGTCGTCCGGCCCACTGGAAATCGACCGCCCTTGGGAATCCTTCGCCGATGACCAGCTGGGCCTGATGGACCATCTGGGCATCCGGCAATTCATGATCATGGGTTTTTGCATCGGTGGCCCGATGACCTGGAATTTGCTGAAGCGGGCCCCCGATCGCATCGCCGCCGCCGTGATCGTGCAGCCCAGCGGTTCGCGCCCCGAGATGCGTGACTTCTTCTACCAATCCAACCTCAAGGCTTGGGGGCCTGCGTTCACTGCGCGCCGGCCCAAGATCACACCGACGATGATCGAAGCCTTCTTGACCCGGATGTATCGCGCCAATGATGACTTCGTCTTCACCGTCAGCCGCGACTTTGTGCGCTCCTGCCAAAAGCCGGTGCTGGTGTTGCCGGATGACATCCCAGCACATCCCTACGCAGTGGCCATGGAGTCGGTCATGCTCGCACCGCAATCGGAGGTCAGCCTGTACCCGTGGAAAGAGCCTGTCGAGCGGATTGCGCTGGCGGTGCGGCAAATCCGATCGTTCATGCGCGCACATTGCCCCACCTGAGCGCCCCAAGGCCAGCCAAAGCCGGCCGCCCCCCCCCGTGGGGATCAAGCAAAGTGGCAAAGCCACACTTGCTTGAGAGGCGTCGCTTCGATCACCCATCGCAAGAAAACAAGGAGACACAAGCATGGTCATCGTGCAAATCAACTACCGTCGCCCCGACATGTCAAGGGCTGAGTGGGATTCACGCTACTCGGACGAAACCGCAGCCCCCTTCGTGAACCTGCCCGGCCTTCAGTGGAAGATTTGGCTGGACGATCCGTCGGATGCGCAGTTGTCGGGCGGCATTTACTTGTTTGCCGACCGCACAACAGCGCAGGCCTACATGGACGGACCGATCGTCGCGCGCATGCGGGCCAACAATGCGCTGAGCGATCTACAAATCCGCATGTTCGACGTCCGTCGCAACATGAGCGACCTCACCCGCGCGCCGCTGAGCATGCTGGCGCAATGACCCAAGCACAGGACACCTACTCATGACGAAATTTTCGCTTCCCAACGCATCACAAGACCTCGGTGGGCAGGTCGCCTTGGTCACCGGCGCATCGGCCGGCCTCGGACGGCGCTTTGCCCTGGTGCTGGCCGCAAGCGGTGCAAAAGTTGCCATCGCAGCCCGTCGCATCGATCTACTCCAAGAGCTTGCCGAAGAGATCCGCGCCGCGGGCGGGGTGGCACTGCCGCTGCAACTCGATGTCACCGATGCCGATCAGTTACTGAACGTGGTGGCACAGGCCGAAGCGCAACTGGGAACAGTGCAAATCCTGGTGAACAACGCCGGCATCCCCGACGCGCAGCGTGCCCACAAGATGTCGGTGGAGTTGATCGACCGTGTGCTCGACATCAATGTGCGCGCCCCCTGGATCTTGTCTTGCGAAGTGGCGCGCCGACTCATCGAGGCCGAAAAGCCGGGTCGCATCGTCAACCTGGCATCACGCGCCGCTTATGCCTACGACGGTCGAGGCGCCGCACTCTATGCCACCAGCAAGATGGCCGTGGTGCGCATGACCGAGACACTGGCGGTGGAATGGGCGCGCTATCACATCAACGTCAATGCCATCGCTCCCGGTGCTTTTTCATCAGAAATGATGGACGGCATGCTTGCGCGCATGGGCGATATCACCAAGGGTTTTCCACGACAGCGGCTGGGCGATCCGGCGCAGCTCGACAGCACCCTGCTCTTTCTGGTCTCACCGTCGTCCGACTTCGTCACCGGCACCACCGTGCGGGTGGACGACGCCCAGGGCGGGCGCTGAGCACTTCACCTCAGGACACCACAATGCAAACCCACCGCCTGGGCAAAAGCCCCATCGTCGTCTCGAAAATCTGCATGGGGACCATGACTTTTGGTGCGCAGGCCGATGAAAAAATGGCCCACCGCATCCTCGACATGTCTCTAGATGCGGGCATCAACTTCTTCGACGCCGCTGAGAACTATCCCGTGCCGCCGAAGGAAGCGTGGGCAGGCACCACTGAAGAGATCGTCGGTCGCTGGATGAAGACCAAACGCCGAGACGAGTTGCTGATCGCGACCAAGGTCTGCGGACCGAGCCATGGCTGGATAAAGGGCGCGCAGCGGGCGGGCATGACAGCGCTAGACCGTCACAACATCATCAGCGCTGTCGAGGCGAGCCTGCGGCGTCTGGGCACCGACTACATCGACCTCTACCAGACCCACTGGCCTGACCATGGCGCGCGCTACGAAGACGCCCTGCGCGCCATGGACGATCTGGTGGAAAGCGGCAAGGTCAGGATCATCGGCTGTAGCAACGAGACGAGCTGGGGCCTGATGAAGAGCTTGTCGGTGTCTGAGCGTGAAGGTCTGGCTCGCTATGAAACCATCCAGAACAATTTCAGCCTCAACAACCGCCGCTTCGAAGACGAACTGGCCCAGGTCTGCCGCCAAGAGGGCGTCAGCCTGATCCCTTACTCACCCCTGGCGGGCGGTGTTCTATCAGGCAAGTACAAGGGCGGCGCGCTGCCAGACGGTGCGCGCTTTTCCAACTATCTCAAACTCGGTGGGCGTCAAGCCGTGATGGCCAAGCGCTTCGTCAATGACAAATCCCTGCTCGCCACCGAGCGCTTCGGCGCCATTGCCCAAGAAGCGGGGATGTCGCTGGTGACCATGGCCACCGCCTGGAGCATGCAGCACGACTTCGTGGCCTCGACCATCGTCGGTGCAACCCACGAAAATCAGCTGGCTGAAATCTTCGCCGCCTCGGACCTGATCCTTAGCGAAGAGGTGATGAAGAAGATCAACGCTGTCTCCAAAGAGATCCTCTACCCGATGGGTTGAGGGCCATAGAGGACCTCACCCTGGATGGGTGAGCCGGCAATCCTGGCCGATCAGAGGATCCGCAGGACTCCAGCCCTTCAGGCCAAGTGACGTGCCATCTCCGGCCTGGCCTTCAGCTCTCGGCCCTGTCGTGCGAGGATCTTGCCGATCCGCTCCGGTGCGAAGTGCATGTCGACGAAGCCGGTCGCGGCATTCGCGACTTCGCGGTACTCCGCGATCAGGCCATCTTCAAGCCGCATGATCGATACCCCTTCGAACATCGCGCGCGCGCCCTCGGCCTCCGCCAGCAGCGACCGATAGCTGAAGGTGTAGCGCGCGTACAGCGTTCGGCCGTCGCTGACCGGATCATGCATGTCCCAGCGGAAATCCGTGGCGGTCTTGTAAAACCAGTCCGGGATCATCGCAGCGATACGCGCACGGCCTTCAAATGCACCGTAGAAAACGTCGTGGTAAACGCCGTTCTCGGTGAACAGGGCTGCGAATCGAGCGCCGTCGCATTGCTCGACAGCTTCGCAAAAATTCTTCAACAGTGTGCTTGCATTCATGGTGCTCCGATTTCCAGACGGCCGTGACGTCGGCCGAGATTTCATTGAAGCCGGCGCGCTGGCTCAGCGCACAGCCTGCCGACGCAGCAGACGAACGTGCATGGGACGGGCGAAGTACGCCCCGTCCACGCCGCAGTGAGGCGAGAAGGCAGCCAGCGCCTCGGCGAGCTTGGCGTCGTCAATGCGATGGTCGGCGAAAGTCGGGCGCATCATGCGTTGCTCGAAATCGTCGAAGTTCTTGAATCGCACCGGCATTTCGAAGCGCCGCTCGGCGACCTGCTCCCAAGCCCCGTGGATCAGTGCCTCGTCCACCGCGCCCTGCGCCGCCGCGCGTACGATGCCCTCGTCGTTGTACACGCGAACCACGTCGTTGAATGGTCCGCTGTAGACCGGCTCAGAAACATAGAGATGGCCACCGGGACGCAAGACCCGGGCTGCCTCTGCCAAGGCCTGCGCCAACAAGGGCATGGGCACATGGTGCAAGGACTTCAACATCAACGCCAGATCGAAGCTCGCATCGGGAAACGGGATGGCCTGTGCACCGGCGGCGATGAATTGCAGGCCCGCCTGAGGCGACGCCAGGTTCTTCGCGTGCTGCCGAACGTCAACCTCCAGGCCAGTCACACGGCTCGTCGAATGCCTTGCCAGCAGCGCTCGCGCCAGGGCCGCACCGCCGCATCCCAACTCGATGATGTCTTGCCCCGCCAAGGGCACCAAGGCGGCCAGCGCATCGAGTTCGTCGTCGATCAGGGGGACTTTCTGCACAGTGGGTTTGACCTCGAATTCAGTGTTCGATTCGAGACCGATGAACGCAGAGGTCGCATTGCCAGTCTGCGAAACAACTCGATCATCGAGTTGCTCGGATCGTCAACCCGGCCTGCGTTCAAACGCCACCACACCCTCGCCGATGTGGTGGAAGTCTTGCTTGTCTATCGTGAAGATCGCGATCTTGGGCTTGAACACCGAGGGGTCGTCAAAGGTTCCAACCTTCAGAATCATCGAGTTCGGACGCGACGGCGTGCGGGTGCCGATCGCCGTGCCGCATCTGCCACAAAAATACCGGGTGACGGCATTTTCTATATCCGTTCGCTTGAATGACTGCGGCTCACCTTGGGTGTACTTGAATCCCTCCAAGGGCACGACCATCAGCACATTCGGATTGCCGCCAGTGATGTACTGACACTCGCGACAGTGGCATTGCAGCGAAGCCTGAGGCTCGCCCTCGGAGGTGTACCTGATCGCGCCGCAGTAGCAGCCACCGTTGATGGTCATGTCGAGTCTCCAAAAAGATCAAGTGATAGATCGAATCGCCGCTTCCTCGACGATGCCGGGATGGCCAATGAATCGGAGCTGATGATGCCAGCCTGTGTGGCCTGCTGGACAGGTGAATACCCCAGCCGCCTGTGAGCCTCGCCGATCACGCTGCGTCAACTGTTGGCCAGCGGTCGCGTCCAGGACCGATCGGTGCCTTGGCGATTAATCCTTGCCCTCAAGCTGCGCGCAAGTCGTAGCCAAGTCGCGGGAAGTGCACAACGACCGTTCCCACGAGCGGATCGTCGCGGCGCAGCGCGATCTCATCGATACCGGCATGAACCAGTTCACCGCTGACCACGTCGCGGCCGTAGTCGTCGGCGCGAATCCTGACCTCGGCACCCAAAGGCGGATCTTCAGGCCAAGGCGTCGAAGGCTCAGGCGCCAGCGGCTCGGTGTTGCGGGCGATCTCGAGCGCACGCGCAGCTGCCATTGCGGTGGACGTACCGTGACCGAAGGCCCGAACCCGCGCCATCCAGGCAGCGATGTGCGGATAAGGCGCCAACTCGTGCGCCAGTAGCTCGGTACGCGCCGTGAAGAACCAGAGCGGGTGGTAGACCGCGAGATCGGCGACACAGGGCCAAGGGCCTGCGAGCCACTCCCGGCCATCGGCCAGCATAGCTTCGACATCGGGCAACTGCGCACGCACCAACGGCGCATTGCGCAGCGCAGCGCGCCGCATCGTGGCATCGTCGGGCGGTGGCAAGCCGCGCATCACCGAGCGATCGGCCTGCAGACCCGCAGGCAGGTGATCAAGATTCATGCCCGAGGTGTAGAGCGTGATCGGTCGCATCAGCCGGTTTTCCGCCCAGTAGGCAATGGCATCAGCCATTGCCGATTGCGCTGGCGGAAAAAGCGTCGGCGCAGGTAAGCGTCGTTCGAGCTCGCGGACGATGAGGCGGGTGTCACAGTAGAGATCGGCGCCGACCTGGAGCACTGGCGTGCGACGGTAGCCGCCGGTGAGCGGCACCAGATCAGGCTTGGGCGCAATCGGCGGAATGATCACCGAATGCCAGGCGAGGCCCTTGAAACCGAGTGCAAGGCGCACTTTCTCGGCAAAGTTGGAAAAATCGTAGTGGTGCAGGATGAGATCGGACATCGCGGCAAACCTATTTGGCAGATACGGCAGATCGACCGCACGCGTCCCGACTTTATCAAGTTCACGACCAAGTCACGACGACGGGCCTGAAGTCAGACGCCGCCAGCGTGCTCGGACACATCATCAGTCGAAAATCTCGGACTCGTTGGCGCACTGCTTGCCCGCTTCAAGTCCAAGCATTTCGGTCAGATCAATCACTTCCATTGCCAGCCACCACCTCTACGGGCGAACCTTGAGACTCGCCCGCTCATGGCATCAGCGACCGTAGATCTTGCCGGAGCGGATCCAGGTCTTGCCGTCGAACTTGGCCAATTGCTCGCGCTCGATCGGGTAGAAGTCATCGGCCGAGGTCTTGATGTTGACACCTGGCAGCAACATCGGCAGCGCCATGTCGAGGTTGGCGGCTTGCTTCATCACATTCTCGCGGGTCAGGTTGTCGCCGCACTGTTTCAACACCTGCATCAGGGTTTGCGTGATGGCGTAGCCAAAGACGTTGCTGGCATCGGCCAGGTTGCCGCCCGGGTAATACTTCTTCATCCACTCGGTCCACTCCTTCAGCGCCGGATCGTTGGCCCACTGCGGGTCGGTCGGATCCTTGATATAGGCCGTGCTGATGATGCCCACGCCGTTCTCGAAGCCGGCCGGTTGCATCACTGAACTGACCGACGCCGAGACGTTGTTCAGGTAATGCTGCGGCTTCCAGCCGATCTCGGCGTTCTTCTTGATCACCATCGCCGCGAACTTGGGCGTCGTGATGTTGAAGAAGGTGTCAGCACCGCTGGCTTTGAGCGTCAGCAACTGGCTGTCGATCGTTGGGTCGGTCACTTCATAAGTCTGCTTGGCCACGATCATGGTCTTGGCCTTGTCGCCGAGCGCGTCCTCGAAGCCCTTCAGGTAGTCCTTGCCGTAGTCGTCGTTCTGGTAGAGGATCGCGATTTTCGCGTTTGGCTTGGTTTCCAGGATGTGCTCGACATAAATCCTGGACTCGGCCTGGTAGGTGGGTTGCCAACCCATGGTCCAGGGAAAGTTCTTCGGGTCACCCCATTTTGTTGCACCACTTGACACGAACAACTGCGGCATCTTCTTGGCGTTCATGTACTTGTGGATCGCCGAATTCGACGGTGTGCCAAGCGGGTTGAAGACCAGCAACACCTCTTCTTCCTCGACCAACTTGCGCGCCTGCTCGACCGTCTTGGACGGGTTGTAGGCGTCGTCCAAAGTGACGAACTTGATCTTGCGTCCGTTGATGCCGCCTTCGGCGTTGATCTTGTCGATGTAGGCGCCGATCGACTTGCCGATCGTGCCGTAGGCCGACGCCGGCCCCGAATACGGGCCAATGTGGCCGACCTTGATCTCCTTGTCGGTGGCGCCACTGTCGTACTTCTTTTGCGCCAGCGCTGGCAGGCTCAAGAAGCCGACGGCCAAGCCGATGGCGGCCAGGCGGACGGAAAATCTTCGGCTATGGAGGATGGTCATGGTCGGTAGGCTCCTGTCTATGGGATGACACGAACGCGAAGTCTTTCGCGCTATACCGGGTGTAACGCGACATGATGCGTTCCGGTCTCGGGGTCAACCCGATTCGGCTATCTATTTGGATGCCAAGGACATCGGAGCGGCGTTCGCGCGCTCAGCGAACACGGTTCGCTGCTGTGGATCTTGGGGCTGGCGGTCTCTACAAACCAACTCAATGGCGCCGCTCGGTATAGATGCATAGGCCAGCAAAGAAGTAATAAAGAAAGCTTTCATCACACCTCTTCAGTCAATGATAAGTATACTTCCTATTTTTCGAGCGGATTAGCAAAATCATCAAAATAATATTATTATGAAAACTTCAGTCATAAAACACCACTTACAAATCATTCACTTCAATCACTTACACGTCAGTGAAATCTCGCTTGCACGCAAACTTCAATACAAGTCGAATTTTCACCGCGCAGCGGGGCAACTGCATGGCAATAGGTGATGGCGCCAGCGCCTGAAATCGTGCCAATTGGCACCCGCCGAGCTATTTCGCACAATACTGCGTTCACCTGGTTTTGAACGGGTCCGGACAGGCTTTTCGTAGCTGCTCGTACTGTCGTCGCCAGAGTCTTGCGCTACATCAGCAGCCTGAGGTTTGCCGCGCCAAACTGATGCAAGCTCAACAGGGCTGTGCCACCTCATGCTGTCGCTCGACGCCGCAGGCATCCTGGTCTTCGCAGCCCGTTCGATGGGTTCAGCTTTCGGCCGGCGCCAACACCCGCCAGCAGTCCGCCAATGCAGGCTGGCGTTCGTTGGCTGAGGGTCCACCTCGATAGAACATGCTCAAATGAGCCGGACCGATCACTCTTGATCGGTCATCAAACAACAAACGCCGAGCAAGGCAGCCCTGCGATGAGCCAATACAAAGAATGGTCCTTTCCCGACACGCTGATGCCCAAGGCCCCGACGCTGAGCTTCGACCTCGATGCGTTGTTTGATGCGATCGTCGAACTTAGAGCGCTTGTCCCAGAGCAGGCTTTCACGGCCAATACCCTGGGCACATCACGCAGCGGCAGCGGCATCGTGCTGGATGATCGCGGCACGGTGCTGACGATCGGCTACCTGATCACCGAGGCACAGACCGTCTTCTTGACGACGCGCTCGGGCCAGGTGGTCCAGGCAGTACCGCTCGCTTACGACCAGGCAAGCGGTTTCGGTCTGCTCAAGGCGCTGGGTCCGCTCAACACAGCTTGCGTACGCAGGGCACCAAGCCAGTTGTCAAAATCGGGTGACACGGTTTACTTGCTGAGCCATGGCGGACTGCCACATGCACTGAAAGCCCGCCTAGCCGACAAGCGACCCTTTGCCGGCTACTGGGAATACCTGCTTGAAGAAGCGCTCTTCACGACACCGGCGCATCCCGAATGGAGCGGCGCCGGTCTCTTCAATGCTGATGGCGCGCTGATCGGGGTCGCTTCATTGCTGCTGCAGCAAGCCATAGACGGCGAATCAAACGGCGAATCAAACGGCGAATCAGACGACAAATCCGGCCAAGGCAACATGATTGTGCCGATCGACCTTCTCGAGCCGATGCTCGACAGTCTCATCGCAACCGGCCACAGCGGCATGCCAGCACGGCCATGGCTGGGGCTGTACGCGGCAGAAGGCGATGATCGCATCGTGGTGGCTGGCCTTGCAGAAAGAGGCCCGGCCATGAAAGCAGGGCTGCAGCAAGGCGACCTGATCATCGATGTCGCGGGCAACCGGGTTCATTCGCTGGCGACCTTCCTGCGAGCGGTCTGGGCGCTGGGTCCAGCCGGCGTCACTGTGCCGCTAACCGTTGGGCGCGAAGGCGAGTTGCTGCGGCTGCGGATTCAATCGGCAGATCGCAATTCGATGATGTATCGCCCAACGGCGCACTGATCTGCTGGTTGTTCTCAGCGGACTGTCGTGACCTTGCTTGGCACAACCACCCACCCCCCATTCGATCTGTCACGGAGTCAAGAATGCTTCCACTCACTGGTTATGCCGAACGCCTGTCCGCCCGACCCGGGCAGACGCTGAGGTTTCACGTCGCCAATTCGACTGGTATCGCGGTCTCGGCAAGCGTCGTGCGTGTGCGCTGCGCGGACGCCAATCCGGCAATCGGCGGTATCAAGATCGAACCGGTCGCGATCGATGTCACGACGCTTGCCGAACCCGGTCCGCAAAGCGTTCCCGCCGGATCCTATGCCGTCGTCGGACCTGCGGGCATGTTGAATCAAGTCAGCGATTGCACTTTTTCGCTTCAGATACATCCGACGCTCGCGTTGACGCGTCGCCAAGTCATCATGTCCTGCCTCGACGACAGTGGCCGCGGCATCGAGCTCGAGCTCACCCCTGCGCTGGTGTTGCGCGGCACGATAGGCTCCGCTGCCGGCCAAGCTACGGTCGAAACCGAATTGCCGGTCTCGCTGCACGCCTGGACCAGCGTCACGCTGAGCGTTGACTCAGCGGGCAGAACAATGAGCCTGACGGCAACACCGCACGCGGATCGAGCGGCAGCCCAAACCGTGACCATGCCCTTGTCGGGGGCTCCTAGCTTGGATGCGCGGTCACGCCGCCTGAGTCTTGGCAGCGCCAGCGACACAGCCCCGGTCGACACATTCAACGGGCGCCTCGAACATCCCATGCTGATGTCTCAAGCACAAGCCGGCCAAGATGCTGATGCAGCAGCCGATGCAAGACGCGACGCCTGCATCGGCGTCTGGGACTTCTCGCTGGAGATGCACACCAATCGAATCGTCGACACCGGACCCCAAGGGCATCACGGCGAGCTCATCAACACGCCGACTCGCGCGGTATGCGGCTCGCTCTGGACCGGACAGGAACACTGTTTTCGCCATGCGCCCGAGCAATACGGTGCCATCCACTTTCATGACGACGATCTCGACGACTGCCGCTGGCCAGCCACGCATGCGGTCACGCTGCCCGAAGGTTTCAAATCCGATGCCTATGCGCTGCTGCTCAAAGCCGGTGATGTCGAGGAAAACATTCCTTTCTTTGTCGTGCCGCCGAAAGGCCTGGCCAATGCCAAGATCGCAGTTCTTGTCTCGACTTACACCTATACGGTCTACGGCAATCACGCCCGACCCGAATGGATGAACGATCCAGCATGGCGAGCGGCTCATGTCGCGCAGTCAAAAGCCTGGCATGCCTATCCCTACAATCCCGGCGAGCACCGCGACTATGGTTTGTCGACCTACAACTACCACACCGATGGCTCCGGTATCGCGCTGGTCAGTTGGCGACGTCCGATGCTCAACCTGCGCATCGGCTACATCACCTACCCCTACCCCGAAATCCGCGGCTCGGGCCTGCGCCACTATCCCGCAGACAGTCACTTGCTGATGTGGCTTGCCCACATGGGGCACGACGTCGATCTCATCACTGACGACGAATTGCAGCGCGAGGGCAAGGCGCTTCTCGAGCAATACAAGGTCGTTGTGACCGGCTCACATCCCGAATACCACACGGCGCAGATGCTCGACGCTTTGCAAGCCTACCGAGACACCGGTGGCAAGCTTGTCTACCTCGGGGGCAACGGGTTCTACTGGAAGATCGCGCTCGACCCTGCCCGCGACGGCATCGTCGAAATTCGCCGTGGCGAAGGCGGTATTCGGGCCTGGGCTGCCGAGCCTGGCGAGTACTACAACCAATATGACTCGCAATACGGCGGGCTGTGGCGGCGCAATGCCAGACCACCGCAAAAACTAGTCGGCGTCGGCTTTACCGCGCAAGGCAATTTCGTCGGCTCTCACTACCGCATCAACCCAGACGCACGCACCAATCCGAAGGTCAGCTGGATCTTCGACGGCGTCACAGCCGACACTGTCGGCGGCGAGGGCTTTTCCGGCCGCGGCGCAGCCGGCTTCGAACTCGACCGCGTCGACAAACGCCTTGGCTCGCCCGAGAGCGCCATCGTGGTCGCCGCCTCGGAGAATCATCCCCCTGAGGCACCCTGGATGCTCGTGCCCGAAGAGCAGCTCACGCACATCACCACCATCCCCGGTCAAACGCACAAAGCCTTGATCCGCGCCGACATGACCTGGTTCGACTGCCCCGGCGGCGGCGAGGTGTTCTCAGTCGGCTCGATCACCTTCTGCGGTTCACTGCCCGTCGATCACTTCAACAACGACATCTCGCGAATCCTCGACAACGTGTTGAAGCGCTTCAGTCACTGAAGCGGCCGGCCGCAAGGCCAGCATGTCGGCGGCTCTCAAGGCGACGCAGTCACAGAAACCACCACCAGCACGACCTCCGCGTCCGCTTCGATTTTCTCGAAGGCGGACCGCGGCGCAGGACCGTCATATCACCCTTGCCGGTGCGTCAAATTCCAGCCAATGAATGACGACCTTCAACCCCTGTGACGACCGCCAACCCAATGACCCAAGCATCCAAACCCGTCCTTCTGTACGGCATTCCGTTCTCATAACCTGTGCGCGCCGTGATCTGGCTGCTGCTCTACAAGCGGCTGCCGTTCGATTTGGTGCCCATCAACCCAGGGTCAAAGGGCGACAACGGCAGGCGAAGTCAGGCGTATTTGGCCAAAAATCCCACGGGGAAGATTCCGACCCTCGAGGAACCGGACACCGGTTTCGTGCTCGGCGAGGCGCACGCGATCTTGTGCTACCTCAGCAACAAGCATGGTTGGGAAGACGTCTATCCGGCAGATCCCCAGCGACGCGCCAAAGTGGACTGGTACCTGCATTACCACCATCGCAACCTGCGCGAGGCATCCATCGGGCTCGTCGCGCTGGCCGAGAATCCGCAAAGACCTGAACATCCCGGAAACCACGCAACAAGCTACGCGATCCACATTCACGCGGGCGTTGCGGGCATTGGAAAGCGGATGGCTCGCACAGTCTCGCTACCTGACGGGCGCTGAGCTCACGCTGGCTGACTTTGCCGCCTACATGGAAATCGGCCAACTGAAAGCATGCTTCACCAAGCTGTTCGACTTTGAACCCTTCCCCAATGTGCGCCGCTGGCTAGAGGAAATGAAACAAGTCGACGAACATGACGACGCCCATGTGGTGCTATCCACACTGGGCGACATCAGCGTCGTGCCGCCCCCGATCGAGGCCATCAAGCAAGCGAACATGTCCGCGCTGACGACCCTGAAAAAACGGGTCGCGGCGCTGACGCCCTAGAGATCAAGCTATCACTCGGAATATCAGATCAGAGAAGCGGCTTGCTACTGGATTTGCGCCAGTGTCACCAGGATATTGCAGTGACTCGCATCATCGACAGGCACCAGCACCGGCGTCTCGCCAACTCAGTCGCCCTGGGGAGAAGGCGCATGACAAAGGGTTTTCCCTTGTTTTCGACCTTACCTGCATTCAAAAGAACTCTGTGAAGCGCAGGTTATGGCGCGGCCCGCGCGCTGCAGGCATCATCTCACCTTGGGGCCGAGAGGTTCCGAGGTGATTAGCTGCCGACGTGTCCGTCGGCCCAGTGTGTGGCCCACGGGCCTGACCGGAGTGATAAGCAATGCTGAAAGAACGCTATGGTGATGTCGCGGTAACCCTGAGCGCCAATGTCGCGCAGTTGGAGATCCGTCGACCGCCGAACAATTTCTTCGACCACGCCTTGATCCGCGATTTGGCCGATGCGCTTGAAGATCTGGACCACGTCGTCGAGTGTCGCGCGATCGTGCTGTGCTCTGAAGGCAAGGCCTTTTGCGCTGGCGCCAACTTCGACAATCGCGGGCCGTCGGTGATTGACGACTCGGTGCCGCGCAGTCGCAACCCGCTGTACCAAGAGGCGGTGCGGCTTTTCGCGAACACAAAGCCGGTGGTCGCAGCGGTGCAAGGCCCGGCGATCGGTGGCGGGTTCGGCCTGGCGGTGTTCGCCGACTTCCGGATCGCGAGTCCCGAGGCGCGCTTTGCGGCCAACTTCGTCAAGCTCGGCATCCATCCAGGCTTCGGTCTGACCTACACCCTGCCCAGGCTGATCGGCCAGCAGCGCGCCGCTGAAATGTTCCTCACAGGCGTTCGCATCGATGGCGAAACCGCGCTGCAATGGGGTCTGGCCGATCGCTTGGTGCCGCTGGCATCGGTGCGAGAGACGGCGCTGGCTTTTGCGGCGTCGATCGCTGAAAACGCGCCGCTGGCGGTCCAGTCGACGCGGTTGACCTTGCGTCGTCACCTCGCCGGACATGTTCAGGAGCAGACCGACCGCGAAGGCGCAGAGCAGTCGTGGCTGTCCCGCACCGAGGACAACAAGGAAGGCCTGCGTGCCGTTTCCGAGCGTCGCCCCGGAAAGTTCCTGGCGCGCTGAGCGCCAGGGTCTGATCTGTTGAAACAGGAGCGCGAGACGATGACTGACCGACTGCTTGATCGTGACTGGACAAGGCCGGTGCGCTATCCGGATCCCGCGATCGAGCACCTCGATCGGCGTTTCGCGCGCTATCGCGTCGGCAGTGCCGCCCTAGAGCGGATCTGGACGGGTGGCCGATGGAACGAGGGACCGGTGTGGTTTGGAGACTTGCGAAGCCTGATCTGGAGCGATATTCCCAATGATCGGATGTTGCGCTGGTGCGAGGACAGCGGCCAGGTCAGCGTCTTTCGCCAGCCCACCAACAACGCCAACGGCAACACCCGTGATCGTCAAGGCAGGCTACTGACTTGCGAACACCGCAGTCGCCGAGTGACCCGAACCGAGATCGACGGCACGATCACCGTTGTGCTCGATCAGTTCGAGGGCAAGCGGCTGAATTCGCCCAACGACATCGTCGTGCATCCCGATGGCGGCATCTGGTTCACCGATCCCGGCTATGGTCTGCTGTCTCATGATCAAGGCGACAAGGGAGAGCTCGAACTGCCGACGCGCGTCTATCGGGTCGATCCGCACAGCGGCGCCGCGAGCATCGTCGATGAAACGCTTGAAAAGCCGAATGGTTTGGCTTTTTCGCCAGACCACAGCTTGCTTTATGTCGCCGACACCGGCGCTTCGCACAAGCGTGGGCATCCGCGCCAGATCCATGTGTTTGATGTGCTCGACCAGCAGCGCCTCAGCAAGCCGCGGGTCTTCTGTGACTTTGGCACCGCATCCACCGACGGTTTTCGAGTCGATACCGATGGCAACGTCTGGGCCGCGGTGGGCTGGGGTGAACCCGATGCCGACGGGGTCCATGTGTTCGCCCCCGACGGCACCCGGATAGGCGTCATTCATTTGCCCGAGGGGGCCGCCAACCTGTGCTTCGGGGGCGTCAAGCGAAACCGCCTGTTTATAACCGCCTCACAGTCTGTTTATGCCTTGCAGGTAAACGCGCTGGGCATGGGCTACAGCTGAGCAAGGACCATGATATGAATTTCGAGAATGCCGTCAACATCGAAGATCTGAGGCACTGCGCGCGCAGTCATGTGCCTCGCGCAGTGCTTGGTTACGTCGAGGGTGGCGTCGAAGACGGGATCGGGATGGCCCGAAATCGAGCCGCCTTCGACGCCGTGCGCTTGGTGCCGCGCTATCTGCTAGACACTTCCCGACGAACCCAGACGAGCATGCTGTTCGGGCGCGAGTACAAAATGCCGCTGGGCATCTCGCCGATGGGCTTGTCCGGTATTTCCCGACCCGGCACTGACCTGGCCTTGGCCACCGCTGCAGGCCGGGCTGGCATCCCGTTCACGCTGTCCAACGTGTCGAACGATCCGCTGGACAAGGTCGTCGCAGCCGGCAACGGGAACGTCTTTTTTCAGCTGTACCCCTGCCTCGACCGGGCGCTGATGTACGCCACGATGGCCCGAGCAGCGGATCTGGGCGTTCAGGTGCTGATGGTCACCGTGGACGTGCCGGTCCATCCCAACCGAGAGCACAACACCCGCAGCGGCTTCGGCTCATCGCTCAAGCTCAAGCTGCCTTATGTTCTGGAAGCTGCGCTGCATCCGCGCTGGATCATCGAGTACCTGGCGCATGGCGGTGTGCCGAAGTTCAGGAACCTGCTGTTGGCCGAAACCACCGCTGCGTCTTCGGCCCAGGAGATCGCGATCGCGGCGACGGCTCAGCTCGCCGATGCCAGCCAGACCTGGAGCGACTTCGAGGAGATCCGCCGGCGCTGGCCGGGCAAGCTGGTCATCAAGGGCGTGATGCATGCTGATGACGCCAGGCGCGCGGTGGCCCTGGGCGCCGACGGCGTGCTGGTATCCAACCATGGGGGCCGGCAACTGGACTTGGCGCCCTCGCCGCTGGAGGTGCTGCCCGCCATCCGCGCAGCACTGCCCGAGTCGATCGCCGTGATGTTCGACAGCGGCATCCGGCGAGGGTCGCATGTGGTTGCCGCGATGTGTCTGGGCGCGGATTTCGTCTTTGCTGGACGCGCGATGCTCTATGGCGCAATCGCCGGGCGAGAGCTTGGCGCAGCCCGCGCGATCGAGATCCTGAAACGAGAGATCGATCTTCAGATGGGGCAGATGGGCTGCGCCAGTACCGATGATCTCGGCGCAAAGTGGTTGCTATAGCACCAAGACCCGTCGTCGGCGCGGGACATTCGGTCTGGTTGGGTGCCCCCGCGCCAGGACCTCAAACGCGGACTGGACGCCGATGACCATCGTGCAATCGCAGGCCAAGCCACTCGAATGCCACGCGACCCTTGGTCGCATCGGATGGATCTCAGCGAATCCGGCTGTAGGTCAGCGAGCGCAGAAGCACGCTGTCGATTCGCTCCACCAGAGGCGCCCAGCGCTCACGCACCAATTGGCGCAGCGCAGGGTCGCTGTCCTGGGCTTCGCGCCAGCGTTGCCAACTGGCCATTCATGTCGAAGCCCTGTATTGAATCCTCGCCTTGTCGCGCGAGGCGGTGTTGATCGCCCTCAACCCGTCAGTCAGCGTTGACATGCGCAGACAAGCCGGTAGGGCAGCACAGGACCGCCTGCAGGTCATCGCTTGCGGCGCTCAAACCCGCGGATTGATGGCCCTCACAAGCAATGCGTTTCGGATCAGAAACCGTTCAGCGTCGCGTAGCGGTCTCGATGGAATGCTTGATTGCCGAAGCTGGCCTCGAGCGTGCGCGCGCGTTTGAGGTAGAAGCCCGCATCGAACTCATCGGTCATGCCGATGCCACCGTGAATCTGGATCAGTTCGTTCGACACCTGATGCAAGAACGCGCCAACGCGTGCCTTCGACAGCGAGCACAGTTCGGCGATATCGGCCGCATCGGCGTCAATCGCCTGCAATGCAGCTTCCACGCAGGACCGGTTCAGCTCGAGCTGCGTGTACAGGCTCGCTGCACGATGGCCGAGAGCCTGGAACGAGCCAATCACCTGGCCGAACTGAACGCGCGTCTTAAGATAGTCCACCGTCATGTCGAATGCACAGGAGGCCGTGCCAAGCATCTCTGCAGCCAGACCTGCGCGAGCGCGGTCCAGCGTCGCTTCGAGCAACGCAAAACCTGCATCGACATCGCCGAGCACCGCATCGGCTGCCACTTCGGCACCCTCAAAGCTGACGTCCGCATAACCTCGGCTGTCAACCATGCTGAGATCCGTCCGGGTGATGCCAGCGGCGTTGGCGGGCACGACGAACAGCGTGATGCCCTTCGTGTCACCGGCGCTGCCGCTGGTGCGCGCAGCCACGATCAGATGTGTGGCCGCCCCGCCTTCCAGCACGAAGGTCTTCTTGCCGCTCAGGCGGTAGCCGGCGCCGTGGCGCGCGGCCTGCAGCGCCGTGCGGGCCGGCGCATGGCGAGTGCCTTCGTCCACGGCCAAGGTAAAGATCGCGCTGCCGTCGACGATCCTTGGCAAATAAGACTGCTTCTGCGCGTCGTTGCCGCCAAGCACCAGCGCCGTGGCGCCGACCAAGGCGGAGGCGAACAGCGGCGAAGCCGTCAGTTGCCGGCCCGTCTGTTCAAGCACGATGCCAAAGCTGAGATAACCGAGCCCTGAGCCGCCGTACTGTTCGGGAACGATGATCCCAGTCCAGCCCAGCTCAACCATCGCCGCCCAAGTGCTGGGCTCGAAGCGCGCGGGCATACCGCCGTCGCGCATCTTGCGAAATGCCTTGACCGGCGCCTGTTCACGGACCCAGGCGCTGGCCTGTTCGCGGATCATCGTCTGTTCTGTCGTCAGTGCCGCCATGGTGCGGGCTCCTTCATGAATCTGATTGCGTCAGGCGGATTGCGATGAGCTGTTGCAGACAAGCAGCCCATCGCCGAAACGACTAGCCCTTCTGCGTCGTCTCGGGCAGGCCGAGGATGTTCTTCGCGATGATGTTGTTCTGAACCTCGAAAGAGCCGCCGTAGATCGACATCGCCTTGCCTGAGAGCCAGCTGCGCACCGCTGCGAGTTCGTCCTGAGCGAAGCGCGTGCCTTCCCAGCCGAGACCCTGATTGCCCATCAGTTCCAGCGTCAACTCAGCGCGCGTCTGCGCCACGGCAGTGGCCGAGTTCTTGAGGATAGAGGCCGCCGCACTGACCTCGACCTTGCCCTTGGCCTCGGCCACGATGCGCGATGCGGTCAGCGAGTGCGCTTTCGAATCCATCAAATGCACCGTGAGGCGCGAACGCAGATCAGCATCGGCCAGTCGGCCCGACTCATCCACGCCCAGGTAACGCTTGGCCATGTCCTGGAAGCGCTCCTCCTTCACACCACCTGCGCTGCGCGTGCCGGTCTGGCTGGCACGCTCGTGCTGCAGCAAGCGCTTTACCACGGTCCAGCCCTTGTTCAGCGGCCCGAGCAGGTCGGATTTCGCGGCGCGGGCATCGGTGAAGAAGGTCTCGCAAAACGGCGAGGCTCCAGCAATCAGTGGGATCGGCCGCGTGCGCACACCGGGCTGGTCCATCGGCAGCAGCAGGAAGCTGATGCCATCGCGCTTGCTCGCGCTGGCATCGGTGCGCACCAGCGCACCGCACCACTGCGAAATATCTGCACCCGAGGTCCAGACCTTCTGGCCATTGATCACCCAGGTATCCCCATGATCTTGCGCACGCGTGGTGAGCGAAGCGAGATCGGAGCCAGCGTTGGGTTCGGACAGACCGAGACACCAACGAATCGAGCCGTTGGCAATGGACGGCAGGTGTTGCCGCTTCTGCTCGTCAGTGCCGTACTCGAGAATCGTGGGGCCCACCATGGTCACGCCCATGCCCGTGAGCAACGGGATCGGGTTGAAGGCGCCGGCCTTGTTCAACTCGTCCGTCAGCACATGCGACTGCGCGCCATTCAGACCCGCACCACCGAACTCGGTGGGCCAGGTCGGGGCACCGAAACCGCGCTCACCAAGGCGGCGCACCCACAACTGCATGTCGTCGGGCGGCGGCTCTCGACCAGCGCCTGCGCCCAGCAACTCAGCCCCGCGGCCGGTCAACGACTTCGGGAAATTCGCGTCGATCCAGCCTTTTACATCCGCACGGTATGTAGCAAGTTCATCGGTAGCCATCATCATCTGGTTCCTGCCGTCCTGTTTCTGGATGGTGCCAACCGCAACAGCGGCGGCGGCGCTAAAAGTTAGATTCTACGAGGGCGTCATTGACCATTGGCGAGCAAGGCGCATCAAAAAGCGCAGCCTCGAGATGGTTTGCACTGACGGCGATGAGGGGCTTGGTGCAGCAGCGTGTCGCACCCTGGTCATGGACATTGAAGCCCGGAAAAAATTGTGTAGGCCCCGAGCAGGGATCTGTGTCCCACCGAGCACCACCACTTCGCACCAAGCGCGGGCTCACGTATGCGGCGTCCCCCGTGCCCTGTCCCGCCCGAGACAACGAACGGCTTTTTTCGGCGGACCTCTCGAAGGCGAAGCACCGCGGCGGCAAATACGATTTCCGCGACAACAACTGGATCCCCTCGGATGCGATGCGCGGTGAGCTCGCCGAGAGCTGGCAATGGGCCGAGCCGCTCA
>JBILYN010000502.1:0-3162 GCA_044377715.1 Aquabacterium sp. | reverse complement strand
AACGCGCTGCTGGTGCGAACCCGCAAGCACTTGCTGGTCTACGACGCCGGACCGCAATACACGGTCGATGTCGACGCCGGTCAGCGGGTGTTGCTGCCCATGCTGAGGGCCCGAGGCGAGCGGCGAATCGACATGCTGATGCTCAGCCACCGCGACATCGACCATGTCGGCGGTGCCGCCAGCCTGCTCGCCGGCGTCCCAATCTCAGCGCTGAGCAGTTCACTCGAGACCGGCCATTCACTGCTGGACAAGGCGGCTCAGCATGGCGTGGCGCAGCGGCGTTGCGATGCCGGCCAGCATTGGTCTTGGGACGGTGTCCGATTCGAGGTGCTGCACCCGACGCCGGCAGAGCATCGGACAGCGACCAAGGCCAACGCGCTGAGTTGCGTGCTGCGGGTGATCGACGCCCAGGGCCGCAGCGCGCTGCTAGCAGGCGACGTCGAGGCGCCACAAGAGGCTGCGCTGGTGTTGCGCCAAGGCGCAGCGCTGAGCAGCACGGTGTTGCTGATGCCGCACCATGGCAGCCGCACCTCATCGAGCAGCGAATTCATCGATGCCGTTCGTCCAGGCACCGCCGTGGTGCAATCCGGGTACCGAAACCGCTACGGCCACCCGGCACCAGATGTTTTGGTGCGATATTCGGCGCGAGGCATCGAAGTGGTGCGCAGTGACCGCTGCGGTGCTTGGCTATGGATGGATGGGGTCGGCCATTGCACCCGCGATCTGCGTCGTCGCTACTGGCATTGGACCGAGTCTGGTATCGCGCAAGCTGCAGTGGGTGCGAAAGTTGCTAAATAGACTCCCATCGGATAAGCCGATGCGAGGAGCCTGTTCCCCATGAAACCCAGGTTTGACGAAATGCAGGCCAGTGCCAGCAGTGTGAGAGCGCATTACAGCGGCTTTGACCGCTGGCTGCAGGGCCAAGCACCGGCCTTGATGGCAGCGCGCCGCGACGAAGCCGAGATGATTTTTCGCCGCGTCGGTATCACTTTTGCGGTCTACGGCGCCAAAGACGAGGACGGCGCAGGCACTGAGCGCTTGATCCCCTTCGACCTGATCCCGCGCATCATTCCGAGTGACGAGTGGCTGACGATGCAGCAAGGCCTGGCCCAACGTGTCACGGCGTTGAACCGTTTTTTGCACGACGTCTACCACAGCCAGGACATCCTCAAGGCCGGCATCGTGCCGGCCGATCAGGTGCTGCACAACGCACAGTTCCGCCCTGAGATGATGGGTGTGGATCTGCCGGGCCAAATTTATTCGCACATCTCTGGCATCGACATCGTGCGCGCGGCGCAGCCCGATGGCAGCGGCACCTATTACGTGCTCGAGGACAACCTGCGCGTGCCCAGCGGTGTGAGCTACATGCTAGAGAACCGCAAGATGATGATGCGGCTGTTTCCGGAGCTGTTCGCCCAGCACCAAGTGGCGCCCGTTGCGCATTACCCCGATTTGCTGCTCGAAACCTTGCGTGCGATGGCGCCACCCTCGGTCAACGAGCCCACGGTCGTGGTGCTCACACCGGGCATGCACAACAGTGCTTACTTCGAGCACGCGTTTCTAGCGCAGCAGATGGGTGTAGAACTGGTGGAAGGCCAGGACTTGTTCGTCAAGGATCAACTCGTCTACATGCGAACCACGCAAGGCCCGCGACGGGTCGATGTGGTGTACCGACGGGTCGACGACGATTTTCTCGACCCCAAGGCTTTCCGGCCCGACAGCAGCTTGGGTTGCGCCGGCCTGCTAGATGTGTACCGCAAGGGCAACATCAGCCTTTGCAACGCGATCGGTACCGGCGTGGCCGACGACAAGTCGATCTACCCCTATGTGCCCAAGATGATCGAGTTCTATCTTGGTGAGCAACCCATACTCGAGAACGTGCCAACCTACCTGTGCCGCGAGGCTGACGACCTGAAGTATGTGCTGGCCAACCTGGGCGAGTTGGTGGTCAAGGAGGTGCATGGCGCGGGCGGCTACGGCATGCTGGTCGGACCGGCCTCGACCCAGGTCGAGATCGAAGCGTTTCGCCTCCAACTGCTGGCAAGGCCCAGCAACTACATCGCCCAGCCGACCCTTGCCTTGTCGACCACGCCGACTTTCGTCGAGGCCGGCATCGCGCCGCGCCACATCGACCTGCGCCCCTTCGTGTTGTCAGGTAAGAGCGTGCAGACGGTGCCCGGCGGGCTGACCCGCGTCGCGTTGAAAGAGGGCTCGCTGGTGGTCAACTCGTCGCAAGGCGGCGGGACCAAGGACACCTGGGTGTTGGAGGCCTGAACCGCCATGGACGAGATCGAAAAAAATGCTCTCTAGAACCGCCGACCACCTTTTTTGGACTGAGTCCGGACGGGCGTCCCTGCCTGCGCAGGGGCGCTCGCCTGACGAAGGCCTGCCGGCCTGCAAGCCGGCAGGCGTCCCGCTGGAGCCGAAGCATGCTCTCTAGAACTGCCGACCACCTTTTTTGGATGTCCCGTTACATGGAACGGGCCGATCAAGCGCAAAGCGCTTGCGGCGAAGCTACAACACAGCCGCGCGCGCTAGCGCGTGCGGTGTTTTCGGCCTGGACGGAATCGAAGCATGCTCTCTAGAACCGCCGATCACCTTTTTTGGATGTCCCGTTACATGGAACGGGCCGAAAACACCGCCAGGATGCTCGACGTCAACCACCAGACCTCGCTGCTGCCACAGTCGGTCGACCGCGCCGAGCAGGGCTGGGCCGGTGTGCTGGGCATCTCCGAACTCACCCAGGCTTTCGGCAAGACCCACGACGCGGTCAACGCCGGCAATGTGATGCGATTCATGGTGCGTGACGCCAGCAATCCCTCGTCGATCCTGTCCTGCCTGGGCGCGGCGCGCGAGAACGCACGCGCGGTGCGTGGCACGCTCACCACCGAACTCTGGGAGACCACCAACCAGACCTGGCTGGAGTTCAACCGCATGCTGGTTGACGACAGTTTCGAGCGCGACCCGGCTGCGTTGTTCGAGTGGGTCAAGTTCAGGTCGCATCTGAGCCGCGGCGTGTCGGTGGGCACGATGCTGCAGGACGAATCGCTGCATTTCATACGCATCGGCACTTTTCTCGAGCGCGCCGACAACACCGCCAGACTGCTAGACGTGAAGTTCCACGCACTGGCCGGTGACTATTTCGGCGCTTGGGCCGACGAC
>JBILYN010000501.1:0-3163 GCA_044377715.1 Aquabacterium sp. | reverse complement strand
ACCGCCGCCAAACCGGCTTGCAGCAGGCCTTCGTCGATGCTGGCGGCCGGTGCAGGCTCGATCAAGGTATCGACCAGCCCGGCAGCGAGCGCATCAGGTGCTGAGATCATCCGGCCGCTCTGCATCAAGTCCAGCGCGAGCGCAGCGCCGACCAAGCGCGGCAGGCGCTGCGTGCCCAAGGACCCCGGGATCAGGCCGAGCTTGACCTCGGGCAGGCCGAGGCGTGTGCTGGCCAGCGCCAGTCGATGGTGGCAGGCCATCGCCAGCTCCAGCCCGCCGCCCAGCGGCGTGCCGTGCAACAGCGCGACCACTGGCCGATGGCCGGCTTCGAGGCGTGCCAAGAAGCTGTTGTAAGGCGTGGCAGAGAAATCGGGCAGATCGAAACTGGCGATGTCGCCACCGGCGACAAAAGTTCTGCCCTCGGCATGCACGACCAAGGCCAGCAGCGAGGCGTCGGCCTCGAAAGCCGCCAGGCCAGCGATCAGCCCGGCGACAGTGGCCGGCGACAGTGCGTTGACCGGCGGGTTGGCGACGCGTAGCACGCCGATCGCGCCGTAGCGCTCGAAACTGACGGGCGAGGCCGCGGGACGGGGTGCAGTCATGTCGATTTTCTTTGAGTTCTGCTTGCAATCCATCGCGCCACCGGCATGCCGGCGGCGCGCTCAGCGTATCAACCGGCAGCGCGGCCCAACGCGGTGGTGATGACGATCTTGCCGGTGGCGCGACGGTCGGCGAGCTCGCGCAAGGCCAGGCTGGCTTGCTCGAGCGGGTAATGCGCTGTGACGGCAGGCCGGATCCGACCCGATCCCAGCCAGCCCAACAGTTCGTCCATCAGCACCCGGTGGCGCGCAGGCTCTTTCTCGGCAAATGCACCGTAGAAAACGCCGACGAGCGAGCAACCCTTGAGCAGCGTCAGGTTGAGCGCGATCTTCGGGATCTCGCCGGTGGTGAAGCCAATCACCAGCAGCCGGCCCTTCCAGGCCATGCTGCGAACCGCGGTCTCGGTGTAAGCGCCGCCCACCGGGTCGTAAACAACGTCGACGCCGCGGCCACCGGTGAGCTCGCGCAGGCGCTCGCGCATGTCTTCGGTGGCGTAGTTGATGGTCTCGTCAGCGCCCAGGCGCTTGCACAGCGCGAGCCGCTCGTCGCTGGAGGCCGCGGCGATCACCCGCGCGCCGGCCAGCTTGCCAAGCTCGATCGCCGACAAGCCTGTGCCGCCTGCAGCACCCAGCACCAGCAGGGTTTCGCCGGGCTGCAACTGGGCGCGGTCGGTCAGCGCGTAATGCGTCGTGCCATAGGTCATGATCAGCGAGGCCGCCAGATCCATCGCAACGCCAGCGGGCAGGCGCTGCAGCTTGCGAACGGGCACCTTCACCTGCTCGGCAAAACCGCCCCAACCGCAGGAGCCGATCACCGGGTCGCCCACCGCATGATCGACCACGCCCTCGCCCACCGCGACGATCGTTCCCGCGACCTCGCCGCCGGGAGAAAACGGTAGCGGTGGCTTGAACTGGTATTTGTTTTCGATGATCAGCGTGTCGGGAAAGTTGGCCGCCGCGGCGTGCACAGCGATCACCACTTCGCCCGGACCCGGCACCAGATCGGGCACCTCCTCGAGCACCAGCGATTCGGGCGGACCGTGTTTCTTGCAGAGCAGGGCTTTCATGTCGTTTCTCCTTGGATGTCGAGGTTTGTCACGGGTTGTTGTTTCTCATGCCGAGGCGCCGTGCAGCCCCAGTTGTTGCTTGCCTAGCGCCGACAGGTGAACCTGGTCGGGCCCGTCACCGATGCGGATGAAGCGTGCATAGGTGTAGGCCTCGGCCAGGAAGGTGTCTTGTGAGACGCCTGCCGCGCCGTGGATCTGGATCGCGCGATCGATCACCCGCGCGGCCATGCTGGGGACGACGATCTTGGCTGCGGCGATCAGGTCGCGCGCCGCCTTGTTGCCTTCGCGGTCCATCTTGTCGGCGGCTTGCAGCGTCAGCAAGCGGGCCTGGGCGATCTCGCAGAACGAGTGCGCGATGTCTTCGCGCACCGAGCCCTGCTCGGCCAGCGACCGACCAAAAGCAACCCGGCTGGTCGCACGCTTGCACATCAGCTCCAGCGCACGCTGGGCACAGCCGATCAAGCGCATGCAGTGGTGGATGCGTCCCGGCCCTAGCCGCCCCTGGGCGATCTCAAAGCCCCTGCCCTCGCCGAGCAAGATGTTGCTCGCGGGCACCCGCACCGAGTTGAACACCAGCTCGGGGTGGCCGCCTGGGCCATCGTCGAAGCCGAACACCGCCATGTCGCGCAGCACCTGCACGCCGGGCGCATGCCGCGGCACCAGGATCATCGACTGCTGGCGGTGGCGGTCGGGGTTGTCAGGGTCGGTCTTGCCCATCACGATCAGCAACTGGCAGCTCTCGTTCATCGCACCCGAGGTGTACCACTTGCGGCCGTCGATCACGTAGTCGTCACCGTCGCGGCGGATCGTGGTCTGGATGTTGGTCGCATCGCTGGACGCCACCGCAGGCTCGGTCATCGCGAAAGCCGAACGGATCTCGCCTGCCAGCAGCGGCACCAGCCAATCGCGCTGCTGGGCCGGCGTGCCGTACTGCGCCAGCACCTCCATGTTGCCGGCATCGGGTGCCGAGCAGTTGAAGACCTCGGGCGCCCACAGCACCCGGCCCATGATCTCCTTGACCGGCGCGTACTCCAGGTTGCTCAGCCCTGAGCCATGGGCGCCGCTGAGAAACAGGTTCCACAGCCCAGCATCGCGGGCGCGATGTTTGAGCGACTGCAGCACCGGCGGCACCGCGTGGCCCCCGGCACGCACTTCGGCGTGATACGTCGCTTGCGCCGGCATGACAAAGTCGTCCATGAAGGCCTGGACGCGCTGTTGCAGCGCGATCGAGCGCTCACTGTGCTGGAAGTCCATTGTTTCTCCTGTTGTGTGGGCAATGATGCCGAGCGGATTTTGACCGCAGGCGAGAGATCAGGCTGGCAGCGGGGACTCCGCTTCGATCTCGACCAGCACCCGGTTCGCCGGCACCTGCTCGCCGGTTGCCACGTGCAGCGCGATCACCAGGCCGGTCAGCGGCGCGGCATGGACATGCTCCATCTTCATCGCCTCTAGCGTGACCAAGGCCTGGCCGGCCGTCACGCGCTCACCCACCGCCAC
>JBILYN010000040.1:0-20704 GCA_044377715.1 Aquabacterium sp. | reverse complement strand
CTCAGGCGAACGCTGAACGTCGTCAATTCCAACCTGGCTGTCAACGCGTCGGTCTCTGGCACGACAGGCAGCATCAATGTCGACGTCCGCGCAAGCTCGCAGTACGGCATCGCCAAGGTCGAGGCCGCGGTCGACGGCAAGCCCTTGCCAACGCTCACAACGCCCAACGCCTGCTCGGCCCGCTTCGGCTGCGGCACGGCATTCAATGCCTACCGCTTCACGCTCGACGCCAGCGCGCTGGGCTCGGGCAACCACGTGATGGTGGTCACCGCCACCGACCTGGCCGGCGCAAGACAGCAGGCCACTGTGCAAGTGCCGGTGGCCAACCCACCGCAGCTGTCGCTGACCTCGCCAGTGGACGGCGCTTTCGTCAACGGCACGCTGCTCGTGTCGGGCACCGCGTCCACCGACAAGACTGGCGCAGTCACTGTCGTCGCCACGCTGGGCGACTACCCCGTGCTGCAGACCGGCACGCAAGCCTTCAATACCAGTTTCAGCCTGAGCGGTCTGGCACCCGGGGCCTACACGCTGACGGTGCGCGCCACCGACAGCGCGGGTGTCAGCACCCAACTGCAACGCACGGTCACAGTGGCGAGCAGCAGCACATTGACCTACCCGCCGCTGTTCACGCCGGGCGCTGGCGCACAGCTTGTCGCGGTGGACAACACCGACCCCAACCTGCTGCTCTACAAAGCGCTGGACGGCAGCTACCGCGTGCGCAACGCATCCATCGGCACGGAGGTGACGCTGCAAGGGGCCGACAGCATCCCGTATCTCTACAACTGGGCGATGGACGGCGGCTACGTCTTTGTCGAAGGCGGCTTCCTCGGGTCCACCGGCCCCGGCTACACCGACTGCCCGCTGGACTGCATCTACCAGTGGAGCCCCGCCGGCGCGCGGACCAACCTGTCGAACGCCAACCCCAACGCCGCGACCCCATCGGTAGGCGGTGGCCGCGCCTACGAGCAGTTCCCCAGGGCGCACGGCGGCTACGTGATCTGGATCGACGCGGCCGGCGCGAACCCCGGCACCTACACGATCTACAAGATCGCCACCGGCAGCTACACAACGATCCGCCAGCCCGCAGGCGCCAACTACCTGGGCAACACGGCCTACGACTTCGCGGTGATCAACGGCGTCGTGAACTTTTTCTTCTGGGGCCAGACCGGCGGCGACGGCAACAGTTCCACCTACGACATCTACCGCTGGCAGTCCGACACCCAGGCCTCGACCCGCTTGAGCGCTGGCGGCCTGCGCAGCATCTACCCGCAGACCGACGGCCTGCGCGTGGCCTGGCTGCAATCTGCCGCGACCACCCCGGTGGGCAGTGCCGGTTCGCTCGTCACCCAGTCGGTGGCAGGCGGCGCGCTGAGCACCGTCTCGAGCAACGCCAACGAATCCTTCGTGCTGCGTGGCGGCGTGCTGGCCTGGGTGGAGGCGACCCCCACCAGAGCGCTCAAGGCATCGACCTCAACCGGCACCAGCACCAGCACCAGCACCAGCACCAGCACCTTGTCGATCCTGAGCACATCGGTGCTGTACGGCGCAGGTGGCGGCTTCGTCGTCTACGGCGAAGCCGGCAAGGCCTACGCCTGGAACGCCGCGCTGGGCAGCAGCAAGTTGCTGATCGACGGTGCGCCAAGCCAGGTGCTGATCAGCGGCGCGACGATGTACTTCGTGATGGGCGCGAGCCAGACGGTGTACCGGGTGGCGTTGCGCTGAACATTCAAGTAGTCCAAGAAATCGTCCGCACCTCCAGCGCAACAGCGACTGAAAGATTGATCGGGTGGTTGCGGACCGAATCCGCTCCCCTTCCCGATTCGGCTTCAGAGCGGCGCGAACAAGGGCTCGCAGCCCGTGCCCAGGAGAAGACGGTCAACGCGTGCGCGCGCCGTCTCGTCCAGCTCGGAGTACGCCTTGCGGAGCCAGCCGAGGCATTTGGTCTGGTAAACAAATGACTCCTGCACCCAGGGCTGGCCGTCCACCTCGCAATCCACCTGCTTTGCGCCCCGTGCGATCGCCTTCGCATTGCCGATCATGTAGGGCACATAGACCCGGCCGACTTCGCCAAGCAGGTCGCGCAAGGTAGCGGGCGGATTGGACAGGTCGATCCAGTCGGCCTCGCTCACGTCCAGCCCGCTCACATCCTCCAGCCTTTCGGTCCACGCATAGGCCCGCGGCGAGACCTCCATGGCGACCTGGGACGGGGTGGGATCGGTGATCACGAGCATCGTCATCTGACCGAAGGCTGCGAAATCGCCTGCGCCGGGCCGCTGGCCCAGCAGGTATGGCTGGTTCTGGATGTGCGCCTCGAAGATCTCCAGAAAGCGACGCCAGCTGCCCTCGATGATCGGCGCAGTCACCGGATTGGAGCCGACGACGCCGATGCGCGAAATCTGCCGACTGGCGAAGTCCCGCTCCCCCTGCTCGCCCTCCTCGCGCGTGATCTGCATGGCCCTGCGGTAGGGCAGATAGGCGCTCGCCTTCTTGATGTCCGCCGCATACGACCAGCGATAGTGGAACATGCATTTGCTCAGCCACTCGTCGCCATAATCCTCGAGCAGCAGGTCGATCAGGTTCAGCGCGGGATCGGACGGCCGGAGCCGTCGCTCGGCATAGGTATCTTCCAGGCGATTCAGGATCGGGGTGGTGTCGGAGATCGCCGTGAGCGACCCGCCATCGGCTGCGGGCAGCACAAGGTAAGGCACGAGCGGGAGCGGACGTTCGGGCAGCGCGCTCGCTTCCTTGCTTCCCATGATCACAAAGCGGAAAGGCAGGCGGCGAAAGCGCAGCGCCCCGCGAAGTTTGCGCGTGTAAGGCGAGGATCCAACCCCAACCAGTCTCAAGTCGCTGTCCGAACTCATCCCGTGCTACTCCCGATTCATGTTTACCGTTGGCTGACCAGAGAACTGCAAGCTGCCGGACCGATCGGCACGTGACTTGCTGTGGTGGAACACGCTATCGGCTGCCAGCGCGCAAGGGATGAACCATCAGGCTGCAACCTTTAGCGGGCGAGCCCTTGCAATCCGTTTCCGCTTCTCACGAATAGCGGTGGTCGTCCAGGTACAGGTCGCGTGCTTCGCCTCGAGAGCCATCCCACCTGAACATCGACCGCGAGTGTACAGGTCGCAATGTTCGGATGATCAGCGGGATGTGCTGGGGTTGGCACGCGGTCTGGCGGGCTGGATCAGCAACAATTTATAAGACAGTTGTATTGAACAGTCATTGTGTGTATTATGAGGTCCATGCAAGACACACCTCAGCAACGCCACACCATCGACGAGTTGTCCACCCTCGTTGAACTGCCGCTGCGCACGGTTCGGTACTACATCCAACTCGGGCTGGTGGATCGACCCATTGGCGAGAAGAAAGCGGCCTACTACACCGCTGCCCATGTCGACCAACTGCTCACCATCCGCAAGTGGCAGAGCGCCGGGCTCTCACTAGAGCGCATCCGAGAAATCCTGGCTGCGCCAGAAGCCGGGCTCCTGCCGCCGCCACGTCCTCGCGGCGCAGGGACGGTCGAGGTCTGGAGCCATCTTGTCGTGGCCGACGGACTTGAAATCACCTTGGAGCCAGGCCGTTCGGGCTTGAGTTCAGAAGATGTACGTGCCCTGTTTCGCGGTGTCACCGCTCTCTACGAGCAGATCAAAAAAGGCCAAGACCATGACAACAACTGAAGAAAACAGCTCAATCCTGGTGGACAGCAATGGCGGACAGCTTGCACTCAAGGAAGTCAAGGTTCGGGCCCGCTTGCACGAACTTGTCGCCGAGGTCGAGGTCGAGCAGTCCTATGTGAACCGGCAGAACATCAACATCGAGACGGTCTACACCTTCCCGTTGCCCATCGGTGCCGTTTTGCTGGGCCTCGAGCTTGAGATTGCCGGCAAGAAACTCGCCGGCCAAGTCATTGAGCGCAAGAGGGCTGAGCGCGACTACGAAGAGGCGGTGACCGACGGCAACAGCGCCGTCTTGCTGCAAGAAACTGGCCCAGGCCTTTACACCGCCAGTATCGGCAACCTGATGGCTCGCGAGAGCGCCGTCATTCGCTACCGCTACGCGCTGATGCTGTCTTGGCAAGGCAACAAACTGCGTCTGCTGCTGCCGACGACGATCGCGCCGCGCTATGGCAATGCCGAGGCGGCGGGCTTGCAGCCGCACCAGATCCCTGAATTTTCTTTGATCGCAGAGTACCCCTTGAGCCTGACGGTCCTGGTCGAGGGTTCATTGGCATCGATGACGATCGCAAGCCCGACCCACACGATCTCTTACGAAAAGCTGGCCAACGGCATCAGCGCCAAGATCTCAGGTCAAGCCGTGCTCGATCGCGATTTTGTGTTGACCCTCGAATCAAGCACCGCGCAGTCAAGCTGTGTTTACATACCCGACGGTGATGAACATGTGGCGATCGCGTCGCTGCGAATTCCACCGATCGCTGCGAATGACAAGAAACCCCTTGCCGTCAAACTGCTGATTGATTGCTCCGGCTCGATGGGCGGCACCAGCATTGTTCAGGCACGCAAGGCGGCGCTGGAAATACTCAACGCGCTCAGGCCGACCGACAGCTTCAACGTCACACTTTTTGGCAGCGACTTCAAGCACCTATTCCCGCACATGGTGCCGGCCAGCGGAAAGTTCATCACCCAGGCTTGGAACCGTCTCGAGCAACTTGATGCTGACATGGGCGGCACAGAAATGGAAAACGCTTTGGCAGCCACCTTCGCCCTCAAAGCATCGGACGGTTCGCCTTGCATCTTGCTCATCACAGACGGCGCGGTGTATGAACATGAAAAGCTTGTTCGCCGCGCTGCAGCATCTGCACATCGCGTCTTTACCGTTGGCGTTGGAACGGCGGTTGTCGACGACTTTCTGGAGTCTTTGGCCCAGAAGACCGGCGGGGCCTGCGAATTGGTCAGTCCGCAAGAGGGCATGTCAGAAAAAATTCTGGCGCAGTTTCACAGACTGCGCCAACCAAAACTCGAGCAGGTGCAAATTGATTGGCCCACAACGCCGGAATGGACCACGCCGCTGCCGCAGACCCTCTTTGCTGGCGACACGGTTCACGCGTTCGCTGGTTTCAAGCGCGCCGTAGACGGCTTGGTGACGCTGCGAACGGCGGCGGCCGGTCAGCCATTGAGCGTCACAACAACGCCAACTTTGAGTGGTGAAAAGGATCTGCCGCGCATCGCTGCGGCACACCGAATCAAATACGCCATGCCAGAAGAGGCGCTGGCACTGTCATTGAAGTACCAGTTGCTCTGGGTATTGACCAGCTACTTGGTCGTTGCTGAGCGGGATGAAAAAGCCGGCGATCTGCCGGAGCTTCATCAAGTTCCGCAAATGCTCGCTGCTGGTTGGGGTGGAAGCGGGTCCATTCACTACAGTCGGTCATCCAGTGTGCTGCCATCGGCTGGATTCGAAAACCTGTGCAGCGAACTCTCGGGCGTTGAGGATCTCAAGCCTCTATTTTTATTTGAATCTATCGATCCCAGTCACCCGGCACCTGTTGTCAAGCGAAGAAAGTATAGAGCGCAAGCTGTGGCTGATAGTGCGGCATCAAGCAGGGCACATGAATCATCGCCAATACTTTCCCAGTTGACGCCAGCCGAGTTCATCGCAAAGCTCGAACACGACGCGATTCGAATAGTCAAGTCGATCCAGTTGCCGAAAACAATCAAAGCGCTCGAATATTTGGGGATACCAAGCGAAGATGCCGCTTGCCTGCAGGAAGAGATTGCCAAGGGAGGCAGGGAAGATGCGGTCGTCATGGCCTATCTCTATGCCTTGTCAGCGTCGAACATTGGGGCTTTGTTCGGGCGCGCACTCAAACGCGCCATCCTGAAAGCGTGGAAAGACTCCGGCCCTGACATCGATCTGGATACAACGATGCGCACTTTAACCCTGGAGGTGAGTGCATCGTCTTGGTCCCCTGGGCTGTTGGTGGCGAATATTCCGTGAATCTTTGAACGGTAATGTCTGGAAGGCTGATGGCTTCAGCCTTTCTACTCGAATCGCAATATTTTCGATTCGCACTGGCTTTTTCTTCCAAACCCGCTCCGTATTCGCCCAACACCCCAAGGACCGTCATGCAACCCACCTTCAGCACCTCGCCGGTCACGCCCGGTCTGCATGCCGCCAAGGGCGACCTACCGATGCTGGAGCGGGTGCGTCTGGTCGGCAGCCTGGCCGGGCCGCTGCTGGAACTCGCGGTGGAGCAGCATTTCTGCAACCGCTCAGCCAGCCATGTCGAACTGGTGTATTCCTTCCCCATCCCCTGGGGTGCCGTGTTGCTGGACCTCGAGGTGCGGCTCGGCGACAAGGTGTTGACTGGCGAGGTGGCGCCGCGCGCCCAGGCCCAGGCGCTGTATGAATCGGCGCTCGACGATGGCGACGCTGCTGTGCTGCTGCAGCAGACCGATGACGGTGGCTGCACCCTGAACCTGGGCAACCTGGCGCCCGATGAACGCTGCGTCGTCAAATACCGGTTTGCGCAGTTGCTGCGGTTCGACCGCGGTAGCCTGCGCCTGATGCTGCCCACGGTGCTGGCGCCGCGCCATGGGGCGCCGCTGGCGCTGGAGCCAGGCCACAAACCGACGCCCGACCTGCTGGCCGACTATCCGCTGGAACTTGAACTCACGCTGGACGCCACGCTCAGCCAAGGCCGCATCGCCTCGCCCAGCCACCCTGTCCGGGTCAGTCTGGGGGCAGGGGGTGCGACGGTGGGCCTGGCGCGCAAGGGCTACCTCGACCGCGACTTTGTGCTGGTGATCGACGGTCTGGCGCACACCTCCACCATGGTGTTGGGCGCCGACCCGGTGCAAGCCGGCCAGGTGGCGGTGCTCACCAGTTTTGCGCTGCCGCCGGGCACGCCCAAGATGCCGGTCAGCGCCAAGCTGCTGCTTGACTGCTCAAGTTCGATGGCCGGCGACAGCATCGCCGCGGCCCGCGAGGCCATGGCGTCCTGCCTGGAACAACTGCAGCCAGGCGACCGCATCCTGCTGTCTGATTTCGGTGACGAGACCCACCACCTCTCCACGCGCTGGATGAGCCCGGGCACTGCTGCGATGACCACCGCCAGGCGCTGGGTGATGTCTCGGCGGGCCAACCTGGGCGGCACCCAGATGACCCGGGCGCTCGATTCGGTGTTCAGGCTGTGTGGCGGCGAGGCGGCAGATGTCTTGCTGATCACCGACGGCCAGATCGAGAACCTGGGCGAGACCATCGAGGCTGCGCGTCGCAGCGGCCACCGGGTGTTTGCCGTGGGCATCGGCGCGGCGCCGGTCGAGGCCTTGCTGCGGCAACTGGCAGCGGCCACTGGCGGTGCCTGCGAGTTCGTGGCTGGCGGTGAAGACGTTCAACCCGCCGTCCAGCGCTTGTTCGCACGCCTGCGCAGCGAGCAGATCGAGGCCTTGCGCTGCGACTGGTCTCTGAGCGCCGGGCAAATTGTCTGGAGCGCCCCCAGCACCTCGCAGCCGCCCTGGGCCGGTGACACGGTCAAGTTCTTGCTGCGCTTCGACGGCCAACCCCGAGGTTCAGCCGTTTTCTCCTGGCAAGACAGCAGCGGCCGGCATGAGCTGACACTGGCTGTGCCCACGCAGGTGCAGACCAGCGGCGCGCTGGCGCGCATGGCCGCTGCCAACGCCTGCCAATCGCTGCCCGAGGCCGAGGCCACCGCGCTGGCGATTCGATACCGATGGCTCACCCCCTACACCCACTGGGTGATGGTGCACCAGCGCGCAGCGCACGACAAAGCGCCGCAGTTGCCAGGCATCAACATGGTGCGGCCGATGTTGGCGGCGGGTTGGGGCGGCACGGGCAGCGTCGTCAAATCGGCAAGCAGCAGCTATTCGTCACTGACCACGCCCGCACTCATGCGCAGCGTGCTATCCAGCATTCGTCCAAGCTCTGAGATCTCGGCTCCACCTGGCAAGGGCCGCGGGGCAGCAACAGGTAGGAGCGACTACTCGGCGCTGTCATCGCCGTCGGTATGGCGCAGCGCACGACCCCAAGCCTCCAGCGGGGTCGAGGCGCCGCGCGGCAGCGACAACAGCGCAGGCGAGAACGAAATCCCGGCCTTCCTGCGTCGCCAGGCTGATGAGCCCAGCGCAGGCAGCGACCCGTTCGCGCCGGCCTTCCAGGCCATTCAAAGCCGCGCCAGCCAGGGCAGCCACATCACGCCCGATGGCCTGCGGTCTTGGCTATGGGCTCGCCCGGCCGATCACTGGCCACACGCGATGATGGGCTTGGCAACACTGGGCGTGCCCCGTGCTTGGTGCGACTGGCTGCACCGCATGTGCGCGCCTGGGCTTGAAAGCGCGCAGATCGTTCGGGTGTTCCTGATGGCCTTGGCGCTGCGCCAGACACCGGGCAGCAGCCCCAGGGTGCTGGACATTGCCGGCAAGTTCAGGCGCCTGACCACCGAGCGCGAGTTCGAACGCCAACTCCAGCAACTCGGGCACAAGTTCGCGCAGGCGGCCGAAATCCGCGCAGCGGTTATGTCGCTAAACGACCAAGATTGGGGGGAGCCGCCTGTAGCGCGGTCGGGCGAGCCAATCGCCATGGGTTCGGACTTGTCGGCCTGTTGAGGCGGGTACAGGGTTGCAGGCACTGCTGTGGCTGCAGGCAAATCGATCAGCCTGCCGCCATCGCAGCCAAAAATTTAAACAAGAGGGCCGCAAGATGATGAACACGAAGCACGCGACAACCCGCGCCCAGCAGCGCTGCATCCCTTCTTTGGTCATGGAATGGCTGCTGGACTATGGCAAACGAGAACCCTCCCATGGTGCGGTGCGCATCAGCTTCGACAAACGCTCGCGCAAGGAACTGGCTCGCGATGTGGGTAAACCCTTAATCGGACAGGTCGGCCGGTTCCTCAGTGCATCGCTGGTGGTAGATCCACACTCTGAGCGGGTGATCACGGTCATGTGGAAACACTGAACTGGGCGGCCAACGGCTGACACAAGGCTGAAATATCGGCGGCCCAACGGTACCAGGTTGGCGGGCAGAACTGGGGAAAACTGACCTGTATGGATCTTTTTTTCCTGAACCCCCAAGAACCGCTAATCTTTCCTGTTGTGGGGCATGCAGTGAGCCACTGCGCGAGGACACTGCGTAGACCGTACTGAACGGTTCTACAAGATCGAGATGATGATCCGCACTCGCGGCTGCGTCAGCATGAGCGCCATGCTCCATGAGATCGAGGTCTCGCACGCCACGCTCAAGCGTGACCTGCTGTACCTGCGGGACCGCATGGACGCGCCCATCGTTTGCGACTACTTCGACCGGGGCTACCGGTTGCAGGCCGACCAGCGCGATGCGCGCCAGGTCAACCACCAACTGCCTGGGGTGTGGTTCAGCGAGCCCGAGATCCATGCGCTGCTGACCATGCACCTGACCATGCACCAATCGGTGCAGGGGCTGGACGACGGCGGTGTGCTGGCGCGCCACCTGCAGCCGCTGCTGGGCAAGCTGCACGGCATGCTGAGCGCGAGCGAGGCTGAGTCTGAGCAACTGATGGCACGCATCAAGATCATCAGCGCCACGCGCCGGCCCGTGCCCAGCAAGTGGTTCGAGCTGTTTGGCGACGCCATGCTCAAGCGCCGGCGGGTGCACATGCGCTACCAGTCACGCGGGCGCAACGAGATGACCGAGCGCGACGTGTCGCCGCAGCGCCTGGTGCACTGTGGCCAACTTGCTATGAATTACCATCACGAACCGCGTTGACGAACGGCAACCCAATGCTGGCCTCAGCATATTGCCCGACGAACTCTTCATGATGGTCAATTTGCAGTGGTTTGGACCTGAAGCTATGGAACTCACTTTCATGAGCAGCACAGGTCGTGTGGCGAACGAGTTGCTGTACCGATATGACGAATACGCATAGAGGTGATCGGGCATGGCCGGCCATCTTATTGGCGCCGGGCTACCGTTCTTCCGACAAGAGTTCTCCCTACAAGAGCAAGGTAGGGCCGTAACATGACCTACAACCCACAACGTGCGTTGGCGTTGCTCCGGATAGGCTCCGGACGCGCCGACGCCACCTTCCGTGATGGCCAAGAAGATGCGATTCGCCACGTCGTCGAAGGGCGTGGTCGCTTGCTGGTTGTTCAGAAGACCGGTTGGGGAAAGAGTTTCGTCTACTTCATTGCGACCAAACTCTTGCGCGAAGCCGGCGATGGACCGGCACTGTTGATATCGCCGCTGCTGGCGCTGATGCGGAATCAGATTGCTGCGGCCGAGCGCATGGGCGTCCGCGCCGCCACAATAAACTCCGATAACGTCGACGAGTGGACCAAAGTAGAGGCTAAGCTGGCCAATCGGGAAGTCGACATTCTGTTGATCTCGCCCGAGCGCCTGGGGAGTGACCGCTTCCGCATGCAGGTTCTGGCTGGCCTAGCCGCACAGATTTCTATGCTTGTCATCGACGAGGCACATTGCATTTCCGACTGGGGCCACGACTTCCGTCCACACTACCGACTGCTGGAGCGTATTGCTAGAACGTTGCCGGCGAATTTGCGCCTTCTGGCCACAACGGCTACGGCAAACAACAGGGTTATGGAAGATCTCGTCGCTGTCCTTGGTCCCAACATGAAAGTGCTGCGTGGTGACTTGAATCGAAGCTCCCTGACGCTGCAAACCATGCGCTTGCCCAGTCGGGCTGTCCGAATGGCGTGGATCGCGCAACGCCTCGCCACACTCGAAGGCCACGGAATCATTTATACACTCACGATCCGAGATGCCAACCAATTGGCCGAGTGGCTCAAGACTCGCGGGTTCGCGGTTGAGGCGTACACGGGAAAGACAGGGGGTCGCCGTGAAGTGCTCGAGCAAGCGTTGCAAGAGAACAAGGTCAAGGCACTAGTAGCAACCACCGCTCTTGGAATGGGTTACGACAAGCCGGACTTGGCGTTCGTCATTCACTTCCAGATGCCTGGTTCGGTCGTTTCGTACTATCAGCAAGTGGGGCGCGCAGGGAGAGCGCTGACCTCCGCATATGGATTACTCTTGAGCGGCGATGAAGAAGAGGGAATTACGGACTGGTTCATCCGCAGTGCATTTCCAACTCGACAAGAGGTCGATGATGTACTCGGTGCGCTCAATGAGGCGGCAGACGGACTTTCGATACCTGAGCTCATGAGCCGCGTAAATATGAGAAAAGGGCGAATCGAGAAAACTATCACTGCTCTCTCTCTTGAATCTCCTGCGCCGATAGCCAAACAAGACGCGAAGTGGCAGCTTACTGCGGCCGAGCTTGAGGTTAGATTTTGGGAACGTGCAGACCGGCTCACGAAGCTCAGGCGCGCAGAACTCCAGAAAATGCAGGAATACGTTGAACTGCCATTTGGAAAGCATATGAGTTTTCTGATTGGCGCCCTTGATGGTGATTCGAGCACCGTCAGCCCACCGTCTTTGCCACCGCTTCCCGAAGATGTTGATCAGTCACTGATTCGAAAGGCGGAGGAATTTCTCTGCCGTACAAGTCTGCCCCTCGAGGCGCGTAAGAAGTGGCCAGTCAGAGGCATGCCTCAATACGGAATTCACAGCGCATCAACAATTCTCTATCAGGCACAGCCTGGCAAGGCCCTGTGCGTATGGGGTGATGCCGGTTGGGGCGGCCTGGTCCGCCAAGGCAAGTATCACGACGGCAAGTTCGCCGACGACCTGGTTGGCGCCTGCGTGAGGATGATACGAGAGTGGAATCCCCTGCCGAAACCGACCTGGGTGACGTGCGTTCCCTCGTTGCGTCATCCGGACCTCGTCCCGAATTTTGCGAAGCGCTTGGCTGGAGCTCTGGGCCTACCGTTTCATATGGTCATCGCCAAAACCGATAACAGGCCTGAGCAGAAGACGATGGCAAACAGTACACAACAGGCGCGAAATATCGACGGCTCGCTCGCAGTCAATGGTCAGCCAATACCAGGTGGGCCGGTGATCCTGGTCGATGACATGGTGGACTCGCGCTGGACACTGACCGTGTCCGCATGGCTTCTGCGCAAGAACGGAAGCGGCGATGTCTGGCCAATGGCGTTATCACAAACACAAACAGGGCATGACGAATGATGCCGACCCTGTCCCCCAACACGCAGGCGATCCTGCTTCTTACCGCTCCGCTGATCGCTGGAAGAGGCACCTCGTCGTCGGAGTTGCTGAAGGCCGGCGAATACAAGCGACTCGCACGCCATCTACGCGAAATACAACGCCAACCTGCCGACTTCGTCTCAACCGATGCAGCCGATCTGCTGCGTGCTTGCCATCCGGTGATCGACGAATCCAGGCTGCAACGCTTGCTTGGCCGTGGATTCCTCCTGAGCCAAGTAATCGAGCGTTGGCGAGCGCGCGCCATCTGGGTAGTCAGCCGCGCAGATGCCGAGTACCCCCGTCGCTTCAAGGCGCGCCTGCGTGAAGACGCCCCAGCCGTCCTCTACGGTTGCGGCGACATGAGTCTTCTGGAGACTGGCAGCCTTGCTGTGGTCGGCTCCCGTCACGTGGACGACTCGTTGATCGACTACACGATGGCCATCGGCAGGTTGTCCGCACGAGCCGGGCGGACGCTCGTGTCGGGCGGAGCTAAGGGCATAGATCAAGCGGCAATGCGTGGAGCGCTTGAAGCTGGGGGGAAGGTCATTGGCGTCCTTGCCGACAGCTTGGAAAAGACAATCATGAACCGCGAGCAGCGCAACATGCTGCTCGATGGCCAACTGGTGTTGATTTCACCTTACGACCCGAGCGCAGGGTTCAATGTTGGCAACGCTATGCAGCGCAACAAGCTGATCTATGCGCTGGCCGACGTATCCTTGGTCGTCAGTTCCGATGTAAACAAGGGCGGCACATGGGCCGGTGCAACGGAGCAACTCGACAAGCTGAAGTTCGTGCCCCTGTATGTTCGATCGACGGGCAAGCCCTCGGCCGGTCTCGACGCGCTGCGCGCAAGTGGCGCGATGCCTTGGCCGAACCCGCAAGACGTCGACGCATTTCAAGCCGTGTTCGATATTGCCGCACCAACTCCTGCGCAACATCCGCAGACGGGTCTCGTACTTTTTTCCTTCGACGGGACGACGGACGTTGCCCCTTCGGCGCCAGCGACTGCAGAGCCAATGCTGGCAACCGAAGCGACGAGCGAGTCCGCGCCGCCATTTGCTGAAGAGCCGAGCAACGAACCCGTTGAGGCGGCGCCCGAGTCAGCCGCATTGGCTTCGCAACCACCGGAGGCTCCGCTGGAGCCAGCTAGCAAGACGATGTCGGCTCCAGCAACGCCTGCGGACGCGCTGTTTGTCTCGGTCCGAGAATCGATCACGCTGCTGCTCAATGCATCAAT
This sequence comes from Aquabacterium sp., assembly GCA_044377715.1. Classification (GTDB taxonomy): domain Bacteria; phylum Pseudomonadota; class Gammaproteobacteria; order Burkholderiales; family Burkholderiaceae_C; genus Pseudaquabacterium. The sequence continues at coordinate 7,389 of JBILYN010000040.1, read as the reverse complement.
GAAGGACGCCGAAGTCGCGGCAGCCCTGGACGTGAACACCGCTCAAGCCAAGGCGTGGTTGCAGCGCCTCGTCGATGAGCGCGTGATCGAGAAGCAGAAGAAGCCTGCGGGCTACATCCTCAAGCAATCCAGCTTGTTCGAGTGACTCATTCCGAGCCATCAACCCATCACACGCCTGCGGCGCCATTTTCGGGCCTCACTCAACCTCTTCTACGACACCAGTCAGCGCAAGTACGCAGTGACCGATCGCTTCGCTTCCTTGTTTTGATCACGCCGCAGAGCGTGTTCTCACATGGTTTCGCGCAAGCTTTGGTTACATCACGGGTTCGGACTTGTCGGCCTGTTGAGGCGGGTACAGGGTTGCAGCAAGCGCTGCTTTTGGCTCAGGCGTTTGCTGCTGGCCCGGCCATACTCAGTCGAAACTGATCCAGAGCGTAGGTGTTCAGAGAGAGCTCGTCTACACGGCCCTGGTCGCCGTAGTCCGACCAGCGCAACAGCCCGGCCCAGCGCAGCGGGGACACGCCTGCCAAGTCGGTGACATCGACACCAACGCAGCCCACCGCGGGCGCGTCATGAGGACGCTCGAGCCTTGACAGGTGAAACGTCATTGGATATCTTTAGGATATGTATTTTCAGGAAGTCCTGTCATGCCCACTCGCCGCACCGTTGATCAGATTGCGTTCCGCTACCGCCAGACCGACAGCACGACAGGCGTCACCCGCGATACCGCCAAACGCCTCGCCGAACGCCTCGGTGTTGATGAAACCCAGGCCATTCACCTGGCGCTGCACGACCTGGCAATCAAGCTGCTGCCACAGTACGAGGCTGACGACGGGCCGCTGACAGCCGCGCAAGTGCGGCAGATCAAAAAGCACGCGCCGCAAGGCAAGAAGAAATCGGTGCGCTCCAGCCTGTTCGAGGTGGAGCCCGCATGACATCCCAGTGGTGGGCCGAGCCCACCGCTGGCGAGATCGTGTGGTGCCACTTTCCCGACGACATCAAGCCGCGCCCGAAGCCAAGGCCGGCCTTGGTCCTGGCTGTTTTTGACGACGACGCGCCGCAGTTCACGGTGCGCGTCGCCTATGGCACCAGCCAGCGCACCACCAACCTGCACCGCGGCGAGTTCTCCATCCTGCGGGACCGCAACCCCGCAGCCTATGAGGTCGCCGGCCTCAGCCACGACACCAAGTTCGACCTGAGACAAGCCCTCGACCTGTCGTACACCACGCAGTGGTTCTCCGTGCCGCCAACTGCGCCCCACGGACAGACGCCGAAGCTCGGCACCTTGCACCCGTCGCTGGTACTGGCCGTCCAGGCTGCCTTCCGCGCGACAACGACATGACTCCGCGCCAGGCCCACCCGCCTGATCGGCAAAGCCCCCTCGCCGACGGTCGACGCGTGGTGGCAAGGTAGTCGACGTGAAGCACTCGGTCTCACAACTGAAAACGACCGTAAGAGGTCGTCAGAGATTCGCTACGGCGTACTGCTGTTTCTAGGATGATCGGAGCGACGCCTGATGCGGCGCGCCTATGCCGATGCCGGGTTTGCCGATCAGTAGTGGTATCGGCCTTGCAAGAACTCGATTCTGTCGGGCTTGATCAGGTAGACGCAGCGATGTTCCTGCGTGATGCGCCGCGACCAGACATCTGCGCCAAGATACTTCAGCGGCTCGGGCTTGCCGATGCCGTCAAAAGGGTCCCGCAAAACTGCCTGGACCAACTCCAGTAGCCTCTTGGCGGTGCGGCGGTCCGTCTCAACCCAATGCTGCAGGTCTTCCAAGAACTCCGGGTGGCAGACGGCGAGGCGATCGCCATCTAAGCCCTTTGGCCCCTGAGGTTTTTCAGGCCCTTTTGGTTTTTTTGGCCCTTTTGGAGCATCAGGCATCGACTCCCGCCAGTTTGGTCAGGTCAGCCATCGTCATGGGCGCAATGCTTTTTCCGCGTGCGCGGGACAAGGCCGAGAGCAGGCGCTCAGCGTTCTTCTCTGAGCGCAGCAGGTGCGCGGTCTCGACCAGGCCCGCGAGTTCATCGGCAGCAATCATCGCCACATCGCCACCGGTGCGACGGCGCACCACGATGACCTCCCGGTCGTTGACGGCGCGATCCATCAGCGACTTCAACCGCTCTCTGGCCTGGCTGTAAGTGGTCTCGATGGTCATCGCGAACTTTCTCTAGTTGGACAGGAATATTGTACAAAATGATGACCAAAGATTGCTTGATCGAAACAGTCGAGCATTCGCCAACAGCCGAACTGCTCACCCCCCATGCCGGAGCCCGCAAGCAAGCGCGGCGACGCCCGGATGAAGGTACGTCACCAGCGCGTTGGCCGCACTTGCCAAACGTGCACCTGGTAGGTCGAAGCTCGACCCGCAAGGGCTGCCCGCCTATTCGCCCGACTGCGCGAGCACTGCCTCGACCAAGCGGTCGCTCAGGAAATAGCCACCACCGCGCAGCGCCAGCAGCAGCGGCCTGAGCTTGTCGACCGCGCCGGCCTGTTTGGCCAGCACCAGCAAACCCGCCGTGCCGATGATGGCCACTTGGCAGTGCTGCGCTGCCTGCCGCCCGCGGTGCTCGTCGATCAGCAGCAGGGCCGCTGTGCCCTGGGTCGCCAACTGCTGCGCCAACACCAGCGCGCTGGCCTCGCCCATGTTGATCTGGTGCAAGTTGATCAACGCCCGGCATTCCTCCAGTCTTGCATCGGCATCGGCATCGGCATCAGTGTCAGCCAGGTCTGCAACCTGCAGCCAGGGTTCAGTGAAGGCCGCCTTGAGCGCCGCCAAGTCCGGGAACTCACCCCCGTTCAGTACTTCGTCTGCCACCCACCGGGTCACGCTGACCGTGCCGAAAAGTCGGGGCAACAAATCCAGTCGCCCGATGCGCGCCAGGCCGATCAGCGGCCCGGCATCGGCAATGACCACCCGGCGCTGGTCTGGCCTCATGCGCCGGCTTGCAGCCAGGCGGCGCCCTGCGCCACCTCGGCGGCGAGCGCCGGGGCGTCGTAGTCAGCCACGGGCACACCCAGGCGTGCCAGACGGGTGAGCATCACGCCGAGGGGTTCGTTGGCGAGCTTGGCGGCGCCGGCGACCGATATCAGCCTGTCCTTGAACAGGCTGACCGCCATGGCCTGGCGCACATGGATGAAATCAGGCAAGCCATCGAGCTGCTCGAAGCCGATCATCACCGCATCCGGCTTGTCGCGGTTCATCACGACGACCATGTCGGTGCGCGCATCGCGCAGTGCGGTGGACGGGTTCGATTTGAGCTGCCGCACGTTGATGGTCTGCACGATGTTCTCCCCTAATGTAGGAACATCGCCAGTCTAGCAGTCAGGCGCGGTCTTCGGTGTGGCATCGGCTGCCAACAGGCGCCAGCGCAGGCCGCGCATTTATGTCGTTGGCGCCCAGCCCGGGTCATTGCCCTCAAATGAGTTCGCTGGCCTCCCACGGCAAATCGGGTGACGAAAAATGTCCCCAGCGGGCCACCTGCACCAAGTCGGCTATCGGAAAACACGTTCCGCTGCGCTTCAGGCTCAGATCGAAACTCTTCTCCAGCAGCGCTGCATCGAGCAGTTGCCCGTCTTGGCCGGCGACCCGGATCAGTCGGGCCGAGCGGTCGCCTGGAAACCACCCCAAGGTCACCGTGGCCTCGGTCGCCAAGCCCAGGCGAACGATGGCCTTCGCCAGCCTCCTGGCGTGCAGGCCGCCGGCGCGGTCTGCCTTGAAGAAGTCTTTGCCCGACCATGCGCCGCCGCCGATGGCGATTCTTGGGCCATAGGCGTCGACCACGAGCTTCTTGCCCGACAGGCCGTTGTCGCCCTCTGGCCCTCCCACCTCGAACGAGCCCGCGCCGTTGACCGTCATCTGCTCGGGCAGCGTGGCGCCGAAGCCTGGCAGTTCTTGCGCTGCCAGGGCAAGCTCGTCTTGCAGCGCCAGGCGCACTGCGCGGTGTAGCGCCACCTCGTCCGATGCGGTCTTTTGCTGCAGCGAGCAACTGAAGCCGGCAAGCCTCCAGCGAGAGCCGTCACCAGCGCCGTCCTGCTCGATGATGATCATCACCTTGCCGTCCGGGCCGAGTTGCAACTCAGGGCTCTGATCTTTCAGCGCATAGAGGCGCTTGGCGAGCCTGCCGACCAACCATTGCTCGACCGGTAAATGGTTTGTGGCGGTGATGTCGTTCGCGTAACCGATGCAGATGGCCTGGTCATCTGACAAGTCCCTGAACTCAGCTTCCCCGTCCTCAAGCGGCCCCAGGCAAAGATTGGACACCACCTGCACGGCGGTGGGCGATGGATACCAGCCCTCGTGGTAGCCCGCGCTGCGGTACACCTCGCGAACGATTTCCGTCACGTTGATGCTTTGCGCGTCGGTGCAGCCAATGCGCCCGGTCACGTACACATGGTCGCGGTGGACCGCGACCTCCACACCGACCAGCGCACGGGCTTGCCTGCGCCAGGCTTCAAGCACCAAGGCGTCAGCGATCGCGTCGCTCAGCTTGTCGGGGTGTCCTGGAAAAATGAATTCAGCCGGGAACAGTTGCTTGGTCATGCTTGATCTCCGATCTTCAGGGTTGCTTGGTGGTCTGCGACAGCAGCCAGGTCGTGTTCATTGATGTTCTGGCCCAGGTAGGCGACGCCCAGGCGCATGGATGCCAGGGTTTGCTTGTGCCGGCCACCTGGAACGCCGACCCATCCGTCGGTGATCACGACAGCGCGTGCCACCTTGTTCAGGTGCATGTGGTTGGCGACACAGGCGATGTCGGTTCCGCCGCTGGACTTGCACGTTCCTGATCGAAGCTCGCGAAGCGTGATGTCAGCGATCACCGTCGAAAACAGGTGAACAGTCGGGAAGACCAAGCCCGCGCAATCCAGAACGGCGCCGTACAGATCTCGCAGCACCCGGTCCATGCTGCCCGAGACGTCGAGGTAGATCCGAACCAACTCGCCTGTGGGGCGGTGGCGCGTCCAGGGCGCCGTCGTCGCGTGCAGCAGCGGCTCATACCCCAGTGCTTGCAGAACCGTTGATCGTCGGCATCCAGAGGGGATCGGGCTTTGCACGGTCGTGGCGTCGGATGACAGACGCCTGACCCGTCCCGTTGCCTGGCTGCCTGCGACCTTGCGGATCAGGCTGCGAAGGACAGCGCGGTTTGACGGTGTCGTCAACGGCACGACCGATGATGTCTTCAGCACATCGGCCAAAGACCGGCCCTTGATCGGATCGGGTGGCTGCGGCCACTGCTCGACCAAGTCGCGAACGATCTCGAACAGCAGCGGCGTCTGCTGGGCAAGTTCCGAATTCGGGTCGCCCTTGTCTTCGTGCCCACCCAGAAGCGGGATGCCCAAGCTGCCCCCCACACCGAATTCGGCCAGCACGGTGGGCAAAAGGTTGTAGACCTCGTAGTAGCTGGCGCCCGCAGCAGAGTACAAGGCCGCATGCACCTCGATTGCTTGCCGGCGTAGCGGCTCGGGCAGCAGCGCAAATCCTGGTGCCGGACTGGTGGATCGGTGCGGCCAATCCTTTGCAGGCCTGAGCAGGCACTCCGGGAATTGGTCTTCTCGATAATATTCCGTGAAGAACGCTGTGTAGTCGGCCTTTGGAAACATCCGGCACACCACGCCGTTGATCACCGCATCGAAGACGAAGTTCTGTACCTGGGTCAGGCGTGGAAACAGCGTCGTGTGCCCGAGCAGCACATGGTGCAGTTCGTGCATGACCAGCATCAGCAGCTTCTCTGGCGTGGCCGCGTGCTGCTCGACGAACCGCGGATTGATCAGCATCCGCGGCTGCACCTTGCATTCAACCGCTGCCGTTGGTACATCCTCGGTCTCGACGATGTCGAGCAGCCTCAGAAGTCCGGCCAAAGCGTAAGAGCCGCTCGGGAACGCATCCAAAATCCGTTCAGCAAGACCACCCTCGAGAAAGGTTTCTGATTTCATGGCCTGGCCTCCAACAGTCGATCCATGAATGCAGGCGGGATCAGCAACGAGATTGAGCTTCGTTGCAGCGCCCAACTGAGGCTGGGTGACTTGCTGCGCAGCCAGACGGTATCGGTCGACTTGCTCAACACCGCCAGGGCCGACAGCAAGTCGCCCCACAGCAGCTCCTGCTTCGGTTCCGTCTTGATCACAGCGCAGCCATCGGGCAAGGGCAACTCAGCCGCACGGCGATTGATCAACGCAATCAGGCGACGATCGGGCGGGGTTCGCGCATCGACCTGGGCATGCGCTTCCAAAGCGGCAAGGACTTTTTCAGTGCTCGCCCCTCGAAATGCCACGGGCAAGTTGAAGCGCACGGCTTTGCCGAACGCGCCACCACTTGAACTGTTGCGTGATGCCGCCTCAGCAAGCCCAGGCCTGCTGCGCGACGGTGCGCCGCCAAGTCCCGTGTACTTCACGACGCTCTTGGGCGGCGTGCTCATGTTGTGCAGCAGCTGGGTGTGCTCGCTCACGCCAGCCTCACGCGTTGGTCGGTCGCTGAGAAAGCCGCGAAAGATTTCTCGGCATCATCGGGCGTCAGCAACTGTTTTCTGGCGAACAGCGACGCCACCGCGTTGGCATGAAAATGGGCGCGCGGGTCTTGGGGGTCCAGCCGAGCCAGCAGGTCCTTGATCCGACCCCAGGTGGTGTACCTGCTGTTCGAGGCACTCAGGGTCTCGCTGAACTCAGGTGGCGTGGCGATGTCGCGGTAGATCTCACCGATTTGAGAAGCGACAGCAGCGTTCAGTCGTCCGACCGCGCCCGTCTCAAACAAGTGGACGATCGCGGCCTCCCTGGCACCGACCGGCAGTTGTGCCAGCACATCGGCCGTGACCCGAGAAAACTCTCCCTTCAGCAAGCGATTTGCCTGGATCGCGAGTTTCAGCCTGTCCAATGGGTCGGTCGCGGCCAGGATCGCGCGCATCGGGTCATTCGGGCTGAGCTTGACCGCACGGATCGCCTCCCGATGGGCGGCAAGCAGTTTGACCTCAGGGACCGGAATGCCCTCGGCTCGCTGCGGCAGGCAAGAGCGCAGCGCCAACAAGACCGAGTCAGACACATCGTTGCCCGGGTCGATGGCCTGCGACGCCGCGTTGACCGCCAGCACGGCCCGGTACAGCAGGTTGGCCCGGCGCGGGCTCAGTGCGATGCCCGCCTGCGACAGCAAGGGCAGCAGCGTCTGCACATAGTCGGCGATGCCTTCCTCGAAGTCGACAGGCATGTCACTGAGCAGGTCTTGCGTGCGACCCAGCAGGTCGGCCAGGTACTTCCGGCCTTCAGGGCTGACGCCGTCGTCGCCAGCGCGGATGACTGCCAACTGCTGGGCTTTGCTGAATCCGCTCCACGCAGGCATCTGCACCACAAAGCCAAAGCGGTCTGCCAGCGCCTTGTCCAAGGGCTCTGAGCCCGCGTAGCCGC
>JBILYN010000210.1:0-8047 GCA_044377715.1 Aquabacterium sp. | reverse complement strand
TCCTGGTTGTGCGTGGTGGGCGGGTTCATTGCCGCCCAACGGTGTCGCAGTTCTGTGAGCAGCAAGCCCTGCACCCGGCGCTCATGGATGATCGGGAACAGCTTGTTTTGGACGTCCGAACGGCAGCGACTGATCTCATCGAAAATCACCGCGCCGGCGCCCCAGATCGAGGCCGGTGTCTTGATGTACTCGAGCGTGCGGTCTGGCGCAGGCACCGGGAACCCCACCAAGTCGTCAAAGTTCAGAAGGCTGGCGTTGTAGTGCCGAAACGGGATTTGCAGCGCCTCGGCCGTTCGGGTCAGCAACAGGCTTTTGGCGGTGCCGTGTGGGCCAATCAGCAGCAGCGGCGTCTCGGTCGCCAGCGCTGCCAGCACGGGTGCCGCGATGGCTCCGAGGCCAACGACACCAAGTCGGGTCAGCCAGTCGGTCTGAATCGACGCCCTTGTGTAATTTTCACTTTTCATTTCAAACTCCTGACGTCCGTTTCACCGCATGCGCGGCGAAGCCCGGACGAAGGAGCAACACCAACGCTTTAGCAGTACTTGTCAATCGCCCCGCAAGTTGTCACTTAAATCGGCGATGCCTTTTTTTTTAGCAGGAGGCAGGCTCTCCTCGAATCCAGCGCAAGCCCGGCGGCTATCTCATAGGCAAGCCAACTCGCGAGCGACAGCAGCTACAAATGCGCACCGAAAGAAGGGCGGGTCTCGCCATTCGCTCGAGAGCAATTCCGCACCTCTGTCTCGCACGATCTGCTGCGCAGCTGTGATGCGCACAGGCCTTTCGCGCCAATGCGCTTGCCACCGTGAGAAAAGGGCGACCGACGCATCTTCGAAATTCGATGGCGTCGATCCGTTCGCTGAACGCAGCGCTTTTGTCGAACCCGGGCTCATGACTGGCCTCCAACCCGCTGCGCGTCCTGGATCGCCAGCAATGCAATGGCTTGGCCGATGGCGTCTCTCATGCGAACCAGGCCAGCGCGATCAAGCGTTGTCCGGTAGCGCAACCTCGATGCGTCGGGATCGATGGCCGTGTCGAAGCGGCTTGCGATGCTCAGCTCGACGCTGCCAGCCAATCGTGCAATAGGCCAAATTCTGAGCGACTCATGGTACGGGCCGATATCGACCAATGCGCAGCCCGTGGCGTGCTGTGTAGCCTCATGGCTGATCACGTTCAAAGACATCATCGTTCTCCTGTTTAGCCGCTTTGACAGGTGTCGGGGGCGGCAATCTGGATCAAATCCCCCCGGCTGTTTGGGTCAGCCAGACCGCAAAAAACTGTCAGCGCAGCAAGATGAGCTGGGGCACGGCGTCAGCGCCGACCCAGACGATGGCATCCTGGTCGAAGTGAGTGCCGATGGCTTTTGAAGTCTCCAAATCCAGGCCCATGGCGAAATAGCTTTTCTCGGCGGGCCAGTCGGTGCCTTCCTCGCTGCCCGAGCCCTCGATGGCCTGAAGGCCCAGCCCCGGCCCAAGCCCAAGCCCAAGCCCAAGCCCATGCAACTGCGCGGCCAACTGCGCGTGAGCCGAGTCGTTGGCAGCATCGGATTGCTGCGTGCCACGCGGGTTGTAGGCCGTGAGGAACGCGCCGCAGTCGACGTCGCTGCTGGCAAAAAGCGCCGCCAGCCGATCTGAGCGCTGGCCGATGGTCAAGACGATGTCGTGTGCGGTGTGGCCGATTCGGTAGCTCGTGGCCAGGAAAGCTCGGACCTTTTCGGGGTGGATCTGCGTCGTCTCGGACATAAAAAAACCCTCCAGTGTTTCAGTGGAGGGCCGACGCAGCTCCCGGTTGGTTGCTCCTGCTGGAGCCGCATCCGCTTGCGCGTCCACCTTGCCCGGGGGCAGGTTGGTAAGGGCGTCGGCCCTTGTCTTGATGCTGGATTGATTCTAACGAGGTTCTTGGAAGATGCAAGGCTATGCGTCGAAGGAGAACGATTCCGGCGACTCCTGATGCGGCTTGGGGCAGTGTTAACCCTAGGTCGATCGGGTTGTAGTCTTTGCGGCGGGGCGAACCACAGCCGAGATGAGCCAAGCACGCAGGAAAACTGCTGAAAGCAATTTTTTCGGCGCTAACACCCAGAACCGCTAATACTTCCTATGATGGGGCATGCAGTGAGCCACTGCGCGGGGACACTGCGTGGATCGTACTGAACGGTTCTACAAGATCGAGATGATGATCCGCACCCGCGGCTGCGTCAGCATGAGCGCCATGCTCCAAGAGATCGAGGTCTCGCACGCCACGCTCAAGCGTGACCTGCTGTACCTGCGCGACCGCATGGACGCGCCCATCGTTTACGACTACTTCGACCGGGGCTACCGGCTGCAGGCCGACCAGCGCGATGCGCGCCAGGTCAACCACCAACTGCCTGGGGTGTGGTTCAGCGAGCCCGAGATCCATGCACTGCTGACCATGCACCAACTGGTGCAGGGGCTGGACGACGGCGGTGTGCTGGCGCGCCACCTGCAGCCCTTGCTGGGCAAGCTGCACGGCATGCTGGGCGCAAGCGAGGCTGAGTCTGAGCAACTGATGGCGCGCATCAAGATCCTCAGCGCCACGCGCCGGCCGGTGCCCAGCAAGTGGTTCGAGCTGTTCGGCGACGCCATGCTCAAGCGCCGGCGGGTGCACATGCGCTACCAGTCACGCGGGCGCAACGAGATGACCGTGCGCGACGTGTCGCCGCAGCGGCTGGTGCACTACCGCAGCACCTGGTATCTGGATGCCTGGTGCCATCAGCGTGAGCAGTTGCAGCGTTTTGCGCTGGATGCGGTGGAGCACGCCAGCGTGCTCAAGCACAAGGCCAAGGAGGTGCCGCTCAAAAAGGTTGAAGCGGCGCTGGACGCAGGCTACGGCATCTTTGCGGGCAGCCAACCGCAGTGGGCGACACTGGTGTTCTCGGCCAGTGCGGCGCAATGGGTCAGCCGGGAAGTGTGGCACCCGGCGCAGAAGACCCGCTGGCTTGACGATGGCGGCTACGAGATGCAGCTACCGTTCGTCAACGAGACGGAGCTGGTGATGGATGTGCTGCGGCACGGTGGGCAGGTCAGGGTGATGGGGCCGGATACATTGAGGGCGGCGGTGACTGAGCAGCTTCGGGCTGGGCTGGATGCCAACAAGGCTAGGCCGCCAACGCGATGATGAAACAGTGTTAGCACGGCATTGAGGTCGCACGGAAAGAGGGTTAGTTTTTCTCTATCCCGTCTTGTCTGCCCGGCAATCGGACATCAGCCTTGCGTCCCACGGTTACTGCGCTAAAGAGACATGGGAGGCCTGACGCATTCGCTCAGGGCAGCGTCAAGTCTGCGGCATCGTTGATCGCAGTGGACAACGAGCAACTTCCTTGCATCGCTGGCCTCGAATGTCAACTCACCGATGGCTGACTTGCTTCCCTGTCCCTCGATGGCCGCGTGCCTTGAAGCCGACGTTTTTGGTCTCATCGGCAGTAATGACGATAAGGTTGAATTTCGCATAGACCCGTTTCACAGTCTACGCAGAACTTGGTCGTCAGCAGGGCACATAGGATATTCTTCCGCTGAAAGACAGGTGCCGAATGCATTTAGTGCGATTTCTATTTTCCGCCCTCCGAGGTAACGCCAGATGACCGTCCCATTGAATCCCGGGATCTATGAACGGCTCATCGACGCCGCGCTGCGAAGTCAACTCGATGCGAATTGCGCCCTTGTTCCGACGATTCGCGACATCGACCCCGCCGACGCGCCGCAAGTGCTCGCCCGCCATCTCGCAACATGGTTGCAACGTGCGCTGGCAGCTTTGCCCGACGGCGAGACGCGGTTGGCGCTTTGCCGGGAGGTCTTTAACGCAGTCGACCGGTCGGTTCCGAAATTGCACATCGGAAATGAAGCGCAGCTGGAATTGAAGCAGTTGTTTGGCCTTGCGCCCCTCGATGTACTGGCGAAGCAGGCGGAAATCGTCCGGCCGGGGTTGCCGCTGTCCGAGATCGCGCTTCTCGTGAACGCGCGTGGTGAGCATCGGATAGGCGATGAGATCGACAAGGAGATGGCTTCGGCGGACAGAGTTGACCTTTTGTGTGCGTTCCTAATCTGGTCGGGATTCGTACGCATGCGACCTGCCTTCCAAAAACTGTTGCGCGAACGCCAGAAGCCACTGCGCATCCTGACAACCGCCTATTGTGGTGCGACCGAACGTCGCGTGCTCGATGAACTTTGCGATCTCGGCGCTGAGATCCGTGTCTCTTACGACACGCGTCGAACTCGCCTGCACGCCAAGGCCTGGCTCTTTCAACGCGATACCGGATTTCACACCGCTTATGTCGGCTCATCCAATCTATCCGCGCCAGCGCTTAGCGACGGCCTGGAGTGGAACGTACGTCTATCCGCCGTTGAATCGGCCAAGGTGCTCGAGAAGTTCAGGACGACCTTTGAGAGCTACTGGCAGGATGGCGAGTTTGAGCCTTATGACAAAAACCGAGACGCCACTCGCTTTGATCTGGCGATTCGGGCTGAACGCGGTGGCGGCGGGGCAGTCGCGACGCTGATCAGTAGTATCGCGGTTCGACCCTACGACTACCAGCGTCTAATGTTGGAGCAGTTGGACGTTGAGCGTCAGGTTCATCGGCGGTTCTGCAATCTCGTGGTTGCCGCGACGGGCACCGGTAAGACCGTGTTGGCCGCACTTGACTATCGGCGCGAAGTGCAGCGTGCGGGCCGCCCGCTTCGCTTACTTTTCGTTGCGCACCGCAAGGAGATATTGACGCAAAGTCGGGCAACCTTCCGCCAAGTTCTGGGCGACGGCGAATTCGGTGGCTTGTACGTCGATGGGGAGCGGCCGGCGGCGGGGCAGAGCGTGTTCGCCTCGATTCAGAGCCTTGCGCGCCTTGACTTGCTCGAGGTAAAACCAGACGCTTGGGACTTTGTTGTGATCGACGAGTTCCACCACGCGGCGGCTGCTACTTACACACAACTGATTGGCCATCTGGCACCGCAGATCCTTCTCGGCCTGACCGCAACGCCGGAACGCGCCGACGGCCAGGACATCCTGCATTTTTTTGGCGGACGCGTCGCGACCGAACTGAGGCTCTGGGACGCCATCGATCGCGGCCTCCTGTGCTCATTCCAGTATTTCGGTGTAGCCGACGGGGTCGATATATCGCATTGCTGGCGGCGGGGCCAACTCGATCTGGCCGAACTGGAGAATGTCTTTTCGGCACACAACGTCCGCGCTCTTCGAATTTTGAGCGAAGTGGCTGCGCATGTCCTGAATCCACGAAAGATGAAAGCGATCGGATTCTGTGTTGGAAAGTCGCATGCAAGGTTCATGGCGAGTGAATTTTCTCGAAAGGGCTTGCCCGCCATGGCGCTGACCGCCGAGACTCCAAACAACGAGCGCGTGGATGCGGTGCGGCGCCTGAAGTCCGGTGAGATCTGCGCGATCTTCACCGTTGATCTATTCAACGAGGGTCTCGATGTGCCGGCCATCGATACCGTCCTTATGCTGCGGCCCACTGAGAGCGCGACGGTCTTTCTTCAGCAACTTGGCCGCGGCCTGCGCTTGTCCGATGACAAGTCGTGCCTGACTGTGCTGGATTTCATCAGCCATGCTCATCGTGAATTTCGGTTTGATGTTCGCTATCGCGCGTTGCTAGGTGGCACGCGGCAGGATCTGGTAAGACAGGTCGAGGAGGGGTTTCCAATTCTTCCTGCTGGCTGCGCGATTCGCTTAACACGCGATGCTGCGAAGATCCTGCTGGCCAATCTGAAGGAGGCGCTGTCGGCGCGAAGCGACCGTCTGGTGCGGGAGTTGCGAGCCCTGGGTCCGAACACGACCCTCAGCAAGTTCCTTGAACACACGCGTCTGGAACTTGGCGATCTCTATCGTAGGAATCGTTGTTTCACTTCACTCCGACGCGAGGCCGGGCTGGCCACCTTGCCGGCTGGTCCGGATGAGGAGTCTCTTGCGCGCAATTTTGTGCGTATGTTGCACAACGACGATCCGAAATTGCTGGATACCATTGTGGCGGGATTGGAAAAACCGCAGCCGCCCATTTTTTTGGCGAGCCGCGAAGCACGCGTGTGGTCGACTGCATTGGTTACTCTGATGGGTGAAACTGCTGTTCTGGACCTGTCTTCCGCTTTGATCAAGCTTTGGGCGAATCCGGCCATCCGGTCCGAACTGGCTGAGCTCTTTAAGATCCTCCGTGAGCGTGTAGCGCATGTTCCGTTGCCATTCACTGAGCGCCCGGAAGTGGCGCTGCAACTCCATTGTCGCTACAGCGGGGATCAGGTGATGGCGGCATTTGACTTTATCAAGAACGGCCACCTTTCAGAGAGGAGAGAAGGTGTTCTCTTTCATCAAGAATCCGGCTGCGACTTGTTGTTCGTGACGCTTCAAAAGACCGAAAAGCACTATTCTCCATCAACGATGTATAAAGATTGCGCGTTGTCCCCTGCTCGATTCCAGTGGGAGACCCAAGGAATCACGACCACGCAATCCAAACGTGGGCAGCGAAATATTCGGCACCGGGAGCTCGGTGTCATACCGCTTCTATTTGTCCGAGAGCGGCCGACGGATGACCGCGGCGAGACGGTCTCATTCATCTTCCTGGGGCCGGTCGAAATTGTTAGTCATGAAAGTGAGCGTCCTATTCAGATAGTCTGGAAGCTTGGGGCGGAGATGCCAGCGGATTTTTATCGTCAAGCGAAGGTCGCGGCCTAGTTCGAGTACTGCTTTGGTTCTGTTTCCCAAGACCATCAAATCGCAGACTTCGGTTTAGAAGCCCTCGTAACAGGGTGCGCCCGCAAGTACATTGATTTCGGTGCAATCAATGATTTCATTCGCCCCGCCAACCGGACCGGAGATCATCGCCATGGCCAGCACCAGGATTCGCAACCTTGAGGACGACATCAAACAACGCCTGCGCGTTCGGGCTGCGAAACGAGGCCATTCGATGGCTGGAGAAGCGCGAGACATTCTGCGTCGGGTCATGGCGGAAGGTGCGCCGCCATGCGGCCTCGCCGCCGCGATCCGTGCCCGTGTCGCGCATGTCGCCCGCGTTGGCCTTGACCTGCCCGCACGTGAACCGATGCGCGAGCCGCCTCAGTTTGGCCAGGGGCGTTGATGATTGGTCTCGACACCAACGCCGTCTCTGGACTCTTGCGGCCGGCATCAGCCAAGCAGTTCGACGCGTGTTTGTCCGCTCAGGATGGTGCGATGGTCAATTTCGCGGCAGTGGGTGAAGCTGAGTTCTGGCACGGCGTTGAGGCTCTTCCGGCCGGAAAAAGGATGCACCGCGCCCCACATCAAGGCGATCGAGGGCATTCTCGAGGAAGACATCTGCGATCGCATCCTGCCCTTCGACCGCCAAGTCGCCAGCACCTATACCTCCATCGCCGAATTGCGCCGTGCGACTTGTCGCCCAATTCTTAAGTTATATCTCCGCGATCGCCCGCGCCCATGGCGTCAGCGTGGCGACCCGCAACACCGGCGACTTTGAGGGGCTGCGGTGTCCAATTGGTGGACCCTTGTACCTTTGGTCAGCCTCGGGGCGATACCTGATGGCTGATGCCCCGGCCAAGGTCCTCATCACTGTCCTGCTCGCAGTTCACCGCATCGACACTCGGCTCAGCTTCCACACGAAACGCCAGAGCCGCACGCACTCTGTTTTGAGAAAGAGTAGCTGGCGTCGCGGTGGGACCGAGACCTGCCGCTATGAAAATGCGAGCACGCCCACGCCCAGCAGCACCACCAGCAGGCCTACTTTCTCGGCCGGGTCCAGGCGCTCGCGCAGCAACTTGTGCGACACCAGGTAACTGAACACCACCTCCACCATGCCGAGTGTGCGGACGTTGGCCGCCGACGTGAGCGCGAAGGCGGTGAACCAGCCGACCGATGCCAGCGCGCCGGCCGAGCCGGCCACCAGCGATACACGCCAAGCCGTGGCTGTGGCGCGCAGCGATGCCGGCGATCGCCACACCAGCCAGCCGCCCAGCAGCAGTGTCTGCATGGCCTGCGCCCACAGCACGCCCCAGCCGCCCGACAGCCAGGGCGACACGCCCGGCAATTGCAGCGACGCACC
>JBILYN010000499.1:0-3172 GCA_044377715.1 Aquabacterium sp. | reverse complement strand
CCACCAGGACGTTGGTGTCGACAAGGACCATCAATCGTCGGCGCGCAGCAGCTTCATCAGTTCATCGGTCCGCCAGTGCACGTCAGCCCGGCCGCGCACGGCGTCGAAACGGTCGCGAACCGGCGCACGCGTGCCCTTGGCAGCCTTGGGCGGATGAAGAACCACCTCGCCGGCTGCGTTCACCGAGAACTCCACCGCCGCGCCGGGCAACAGACGCATGGCGTCACGAATGCGTTTCGGGATCGTGACCTGCCCCTTGCTCGTCAGCGTTGTTGCCATGCAGTTCTCCTTGAGTGTTACCGAATGAATGAATGGTAATACATCCGCGCCTGCATCGACTTCCTGCGTTAAAGCGGCTTTCGTTTGCTGGCGTTTACCCTATAGCCAGCCAGTCGATCAAATCACGGTGTAGCAGTCCACAAAATCCTGGCGGATGGTGATGCCCAGGCCCGGGCGGTCTGGAATCTCGATCATGCCGTCCTGCACGCTGAACTGCTCTTCGGCCAGTTCCTGCAGCAGTGGGTTGGCGCCGACTGAATATTCCAGCAGCCAGCCGGCCGGGGAGGCGGCCGCCACATGCATGCCCGCGGCAAAGGCCAGCGCGCCGGTCCACAGGTGCGGCGCCAGCTTGAGGTTCCAGGCTGCAGCGATGGCGCCTATGCGCATCGCTTCCGAGATGCCGCCACAGATGGCTAGGTCAGGCTGAAAGATATCGGCAGCGCGCAGTTCCGCCAGGTCGCGAAAGTCAAAGCGGTTGAATTCGCTTTCGCCAGCCGCAATCGGGATGGCCGTTGCTGCGCGAACCTCTGCCATGCCGCGTTTGTCGTCGGCCGTGACCGGCTCTTCAAACCACAGCAGATTGCAGTCCTCCACCAGGCGGCAAAAGCGTTTGGCTTCGGCCACGGTATAGGTGCCGTGCGCGTCGCAAGCCAGACCGATGTCGGGCCCCAGCGCCGCGCGCGCGGCCTTCACGCGGCGTGCCGAGTTGATGGGGTCGCCATCAATCACGCCGACCCGCATCTTCACGGCCTTGAAGCCGCCGCGTGCGACGTAGCCCAGCAACTGCTCGCCAATATGTTCGGCATCGGCCCAGCCGCCAGAAGCGTAGGCCGCCATGTGCTGGGACTTGCGCCCGCCCAGCAGGCGCCAGACCGGGGCGTTCAGGTGTTTGCCCAACAGGTCCCACAGGGCCATGTCAATGCCGCTGATGGCCGCCACCGAGACGCCGCGCCGGCCCATGATGGGAAATACATGGCCATGCGCCAGCGCATAGTGGCCGCGGCAGCCGTTGTACATCAACTCCCAGATGCGGTTGATGTCCCGCGGGTCTTCGCCGACGAGGCCGGGGCCGAACTTCTGGTTGATGATGGCGACCAGGCCCCGGCTGTTGCCTTCGCTGCCAACTTCTTCCTTGGCTTCGCCCCAGCCGACCAGGCCGCATTCGGTTTCGATGCGTACCAGCACCGAATCAAAGGAGGCCACGCGGCCGAAGTCCGAGACATGCTGTTTCTCAAGCGGAATCGGCACATGCAGCCAGCGGGCGAGGATGCTTTTGATTTTCATGATTGGGTCCAGATCTAAAAGCTTCAGGGGGCCGGTTTTTGACAGCCGGATTTCAGGGAATATTGAGGACCGACGTTTGGTCGTCCGTGTCGCTGCGATGGGCAGCGCTCAGAGCAGCGTTTGCGCCGCTGGCGCGTCCTGTCCCGGTACGAGATGTGCCAGCCAGTAGCGCTCGACATTGCCGAGGTGGTCGTCAAGCACTTCCAGCGCTTTGGTCGCGTTACCCGCAGCCACAGCGTCGCGCAGCGCGCTGTGTTGCTGGATGGAGCGCAGGCCATTGGCTGGTTCGCTGAAATAGCGCTCCCGCCGCGCACGGGAGGCGAGCCAGAAGGAGTTGGCGGCGCGCTGCAGCAGCTTGTTGCCACTGGCTGTACACAGCGCCATGTGAAACTGCGCGTCCTGCTCGCTCAACGACTGGCCTGCGCCGTGTCGGGCGCGTGACGTGGCGAGTATGTCGTCCAGCCGCGTCAGGTCCTGGTCGGATCGCCGGGCGCAGGCCAGCCTGGCGGACTGCACTTCTAGCATCGAGCGAAATTCATTCAGGTCTTTCACGTCTGCGGATGAGACGGGCATGCCCAGGTCGGACTCCAGCACCAGCAGGTCTACCGAGGCTTCGCGCTCGACGTCACGCAGGTAAATGCCGGACTGCGGCCGACGCTGAATTACGCGCATGGCCTCCAGCGCTGCCAGTGTCTCGCGCAGGATGCCACGGCTGACGCCGAAGCGCTCCGCGAGTTCGCGTTCTGAAGGTATTCGTTCACCGGGCATGTAGCCGCGAGCCCTGATGAACGGCAGGATGCGGGACAAGACCCCGGACTGGTCGGTCAGTGCTGCGCTCGCGTTCATGGATTCTTGTGAGTGGTACACCCAAATTGGTTTAACCAATACTAGGAATCCGATCGCTTTAACGATACCCGGGTTTCCCCGGGTTGGGTTGCCAAATGGCTGGCTGTGTTTTCGCTTTCAGGCGCGTCAGCCCAAACGTCAACACCAGCGTGGGCGCGAAGGTCATCCGGCAGGCGGCCATTACCCTCGAATAGGATGCTTTCAGACGCGTAGCGTCGCCGTCAGGGTGAACCTCAGGCTTCACCTGAGAAGCTGGCCAAGGGAACGATCAACTGCTTCTGCTGTCCTCCATACATCTCGAAGCCATGGTGCCGGTAGAACGCAACAGCTGAATCGTCCTTGGCATCGACGACCAGCGCAAAGACGGCGACCTCGGAGCGCAGCGCGCGCAGAGCCGCGTCCGCGAGAAGCGCAGCGCCAAGCTTGCACCCCTGAAAGGACAGGTCGATCGCCAGGCGCCCGACCCTGGCGACCGGGACTGACGGATACCTTGGTAATCGCTTTGACAAACTCTCGGGCAAGTCAGTCAGCGGCACGCCAGCTGCGGCCAGTGTGTAGTAGCCGGCGACGGCGCTCGTTTCATGCTGGACTGCGACATAGCACGCACTGGCACGACGGAGCGCATCCTGCGTGGCCTGCGTTCGGAAGTACCCATCCAGCGCGGCGACGCCGCATGTAAATCGGGTTCGCTCGTGCTGCGCCCCCAGGACCTCAAGTCGAAAATCTCCGGTCACTTCGATTCACGAACGAGCCGCTTGTGCGC
>JBILYN010000500.1:0-3172 GCA_044377715.1 Aquabacterium sp. | reverse complement strand
GCTCAATAGCCAGAAACTTGCCAGGCGCAACATAGGCTATGTCGCCCATCTTGGCCTGCCCGGTGTCGGACTTGGACCAATCGGTCTTGCTCAACGGAAAGGCATAGGTTTTGGTCGCGCCGGTGGCCGGATTCAGCACCAGCCAGCGCAGGAACAGCGCGGTCTTGCTGACCGAAACCGATGTGCCGTCGTCCACCGTCACCTTGGCGTCCAGCGGGCTTTGAACCAGGCCGTGCAGTTCACCTGCAGCGTCCATGGCCAGGCCTTCCATGCCGCGGTTGGCGCGGCGCAGGTTCAGTACTGCGGGCAACACCGGCTTGCTGGCAGTGCTGCCGGCGATGGCCGGGGCAAAGCGCTCTTCGATCTTGCCCGTGGCCGCGTCCACCTTGACGATGAACGGACCATATTCGTCAGAGATGTAGAGCTTGCCGCTGGCCTTGTCGAACACAATGCCTTCAGGGTCCAGGCCCATGGGGTCGCCGGGCAATGCCTGAAGCGCCTCGCTCAAAGCCACTTCAGCCGACGAACCGGGGGTTCCAACAGGCAGTGGCAGGCCGGTTAGCTTGCCACCTTTTTCGTTGAGCATGGGCGTGATGCTGGTCACTGTGGCCACGCCATTGGCCAGACGCAGCACAGCAAAAGTGGGGGTGAAACCTGGGGCCGGAAACACCTTGGTGCCGTAGGTGCTGGTACCCACCACGATATTGGGGCCATCGGCATTGGAGCCGCGGTCTGTCAGCACGTAAAAGTCGATGCTGCCATCGCTGTTGACCGACTTGAGCGTCATCGCCGAGCCCACGGCCAGAGGGAACCCCTTGGGGAACGCGGCCTTCAACTCGGCATTGTTTCCCTCGTAGGGCACATACATGCTGGTGGGCACGTTGACGCGGTGCTTGCTCACCACCACATCGCCGCTACTGATGGCTTCTTTCGCGGTCGTGACGCTGCGGCCCATGGTGGCCAGGCTGCTCTCGAAACTCTCGCGTGCCAGACCGCGCCCCACGGGTGTGGTGCCCAGCGCGGTTTTCAATGCGGCTTCAAATTTAGTGCCATCGGTCTCGTCGAGCTTGACCGTGTCGTTGAGTTTGGCGGCCAAAGCGATGTCGATCACGATGCCGTTGTCCACGTCTTTGTCGCTGTCCAAGGACTGCAACAACTGCAGGCGGTTGAGCACGCGTGCATCGCTCACCGTGGCACCGGCCACGAGGTCCAACGGTGTGATCACACTGGCCCCAGCGGCAGTTCCCAAAGCGATCCCGCCAAGCTTGAAGCTCACCTTGTCCGCGGGCGTGCCGCCCCCGTAGCTGAAAGTTCCATTCGCATCGGTGGTGCCAGTGATGCCAGCAGATGTGCTGTAACCAAGCCCGGCGACCGGGCCATCAATAAATCGTCCTTGCGCGGTCGGTTCTCCGCTACCGCCACCGCAGGCTGCCAGCAGCAAACCGGCCATGACAGGGTTCAAAGCAAGCACAATCGCACGCGCGTTCATCTTCATTCTGAGTCCAATTTTTTTAAGAAGGATTTATTACGCCTTTGGCATGTGACGACTTGATGAAATGGGTGGCGTCAGCGTCACGGCCAGTGTCTTGCTGGGTGGCGTGGGTCTGAGCGCTTGCGGTGGCAGTGACATCGCTGAAACCCCGCCGTCACGAAGGCGTTGGCACTGGGATTCACGGTGCCAGAAGGCCACCAAATGTGCTGATCGGCGAGTTGATCGGCGAGTTGCAAACTCGTCTGCCCGGCGCAAAGCAGTCGGTGCTTCAAGTCTCCCAAGCAATGTGGCTTGGCCACTTTGCTTGACCCCCATGGGGGGCGGCCGGCTTCGGCCGGCCTCGGGGCGCTCAGAGCGGCCTTGATTCGTCACGCCACCCTTCAAGCATCATGAGCAGTTCCATCGACCACAAGACCGCCATGCCCTCCAAAAATCCGACGAATTCACTGTTGGCAGCAGCAGGCCTGCCCTGGCGCCGATGGGCGCGCGAGCCTTTGCTGCATTTCCTGTTGCTGGGCGCGCTGGTGTTCGGTGCCGACCAGGTCATCACCGCGCGGCGCGGTGACCCGCAGACCATCGTCATCGGCGCTGATGTCAAGAAGGAATCGACCGAGATTTTCAAGACCGGCATGAAGCGCGATCCCAGCGCCGCCGACCTGAAGATCTTGCTCGACCGTTGGGTCGACAACGAAGTGCTGTACCGCGAAGGCCTGGCGCTGGGTCTGGACCGCGGCGACAGCAGCATCCGCGAGCGGGTGATCTTCAAAGCCTTGAGCCTGACCCAGTCCGGACTGAGCCTGCCCAAGATCGACCGGGAAGGTTTGCGCCAGTGGTTCGAAGCACGCCATGCTCGCTATGACGCGCCGTCGCGGGTCGACTTCGTGGAAGCGGTCGTCAGCATCGACCGCACGCCCGAGGGCTTGAAGCCTTTTGTCGAAGCGCTCAATAGCCGCGGCAAGAGCGATGTCGACAGCAGCCTTCGGGTGTTCAAGGACAGCCCGCGCAGCAAACTGGTGCAGGTCTATGGCGAGGGCTTCGCTGCGGCCCTGGAAAAAGCCGTTCCTGGCCAATGGCAGGCGCTACCCAGCGCAGACGGTCTGCGTGTGGTGCGGCTGGAGCAAGTGGTTCCTGGCGTGCCGGCCCAGTTCGAGGCGATCGAGGAAGCCGTCCACCGTGACTGGAAAGACGGCACGATGGCCGATCTGACGACCCACGCGGTGCGCGAGATGGGCAAGAAATACCGGGTTCGCGAAGCCGAGGTCGCCAAGTGAGCGGGTGTATCGGGCGCACGCTGCGCCGCCTGTGCTGGGTCATGCTGGTGTTGCTGACAGGTGTTTCGCTGCAGGCTTCAGCGCATGAGATGAGCCTGGCCGACCTGACGCTGCGCGAAACAGCCGCCGGAGAATTCGTCTGGACCTGGGGCATGCCGGGCAACAACAAGCCGGTGGCCGAGGACTTGACACCGCTTTGGCCCGAGGGCTGCGTCGGCGCTGCCCAGGCCTTGCGCTGCAGCCAGGGCCTGGTCGGCAACTTGTCCGTGCAGGGCGTGGGCCAGGCCTATTCGGCAGTCATCGTGCGCATCCACTGGCGCGGTGGTGCGAACAGCGTCTACACGCTGACCAGCGGCCAGCCCCAGGTGCAGTTGTTCGGCGCAGCGAGCGACGGCCGTGGCGCTGGCGA
>JBILYN010000498.1:0-3176 GCA_044377715.1 Aquabacterium sp. | reverse complement strand
CGGGGAGAAGGCTGGGGTAGCGAGAACGTCGGCTTGCTGATCTGAAGCTGAGCTTCGTCGGGCCGGAGCGAAAGCCCAATCTCGGCGTTCAGATGCCCGGTATGTGTCGATTGCCAAGGGGCCGGCTACCGTTAAAGACGCCTGCCCCGGCTGCAATCGGTTCGCAGCCGCCGCCGCAGATCAACTCAGCGCCCGCTCTTCAGCGCGTGCAGAGCGCGATGGCAGTCCCCGTGCTGGTACTCCCTTCCGCGCTCGTGCCGTTGGAATTGACCAGGTAAGCGTTGCCGGTGGAGTCAGGATTGGGCGCGGCCCACACGGCACCGAGGGCACCGAGGCTGGAGCCGGACGACGGGCCGTAAGGGCCGGTGGGGTAGAAGGCCAGCGCTTCGCTCAGCGTGGGCGTTCGGTAGCCCCGGGCCGCGCAATAGGCGATGGATTGGGTGTAGGTCTGCTGCCGCGGCAGATAGACCGTCTGGCCACCGCTGTCGGACGCTTGCGCCTCGAATACATCCACCGGCAGCGGCAGCCAGGTCAACCCGTTGGCCAGCACGGGCTCGCGTACCAGCGAGAAGGTGTAGCTCACCGTGTTGCCGACCGTGCGCGCAAACAAACCCGTCAACGCGCTCTGTTTGAAGGTGACGAGCCGCATGTAGAGGGTCACGCGGGTGCGGTTGGCCGCCAGGTCGGCGCTGCTCAGTCGGAAGCCGGCCGCGAACGCCACGATGCCGTTGTAGGGGTCGTTCGCGGCGCCGGGCGCGAGGTCGGGGCGTAGCGCCAGGAAGGCACCTGTGCCGTCGGTCCAGGGTTTGAAGGTCGAGCCGCCGTCGCTGTCGCTGAATGAAGCCGTCACTTCCCACAAGACCTTGCCGGCGCTGAGTTGCGAGGCGTCCAGCGGCATCGCGATGCTGGTGAAAGGCATGCGCAGCTCGACGGCGATGTTCGTGCCCAGCGGACCGGCGCTCTTGTCGATGCGGGAGACGCTATCAGACAGCGTGACGCGGACGGCGTTGGTGATCGGGATTTGGGTGTCGAGACGGTCGGCAGTGATGTCGACCGTGCCCGTGGTCTCTTCGAAACGCGCCGAGCTCGAGCCTGCCACACTGGCCTGGCACAAGACCTTGGAGTTGCGTCGCACCGGCACCGCGAACACACCCTGGGTGTTGGCCACGGCCGAGGTCTGCGCTGCGTAGTCGACGCCATCGCAGACCACGCGTGCGCCCGGCAGCGTCTCGCCGTCGGCGTCGACGGCGATGCCCCGCACGAACACGATCTCCATCGCTTCGTCGGCATTCCAAGTCGAGAAGTGAGTCACCGCCCCTTCGTAATACGCTCCGCTGGGAGCCGACACCAGGGTCGCGCGGCCTTCCTGCACCCACAGGCTGCGTGCCGTGTCGAAATGGAACAGCGGCACGCTGGCCGGCAAGGTGGCGCCCGGGGCGCCCCGCGCGGGGATGCGCAGCGTGGCCGTCTTGCCTGCGGCCAGGTTCAAAGTGTTGCCGGCGGCGTCGGTGAAGTTCACCTGCAGCGCGCCGAAGGTTTCGATCGACTGGTTGGCAGCGCTCGTGAAGGTGCCGGGCATGGTCGTCACACCCAGGGGCGTCAGCTGCACCTTGGCGGCGCCTACCGGCGTGGCCCCACCCGGGCCCACCAGGGCCGCCACCGGCAGCACCACGGCTGCGGCAGTGGCGGGGTCCTGCAAGGTCTGCGCGGTGGCCGGATCGAAGGCCAGGGAGGCGGACACGGGCGCGAGCCGGATGTCCAGCGTCTGCTGCGCACGCAGGCCGCTGGTCTGCACGACAGCGGTGTTGGCGGCATGGCCAGGCGCGCTGATCTGCACGATGGTGTCGCCCAGCGGCAGGCCGTCCAGCACGTAGATGCCCAAGGCGTCGGTGACCGACGCCTTGCTGCCAACGGCCACGCGGGCGCCGCGCACGGGCGCGCCGGTCTTGGCGTCCTTGACCACGCCGATGAGCGTGGCGTTGGTGGACAGCGGCAGCGGCGGCAACGGTGGCGGTGGTGCGGGTGTTGCAGGTGAATCGCTTCCTCCGCCACCACCGCAAGCAGCCATAGCGACCAACAGGGCCGCGCCCAACACCTTTCGCAGCACCGTTCGTATCCCGTCAGCCCCGCGGCGGCTTGCGTGCAGGAGCGCGGGTTCGGGTACAGACTGGTCGCTGAAGCGCATGGTTATGGTCCACTGGACTGATGGTCAGGGGTGACTGCCAGCGCCATAGCCTGCGCGGATTGCATCAGGAACTCACGGCCCTGGACAATTTAGAAGTTCCTAAAAATCAGTCTACATGGCGGCTCTGCTCATAAATCCGCGTTGCCACCCCCGCTTCGGGGTGGGTCAGGCGCTTTGCGCATCACCGCCTTGTGCCGCAGATGACGTTCGAATCACGGACAAACCCGAAAACTCGAGAAGAACGGCCCTGCGCCAAAGCCACTTGAGTGTTGGCCTGCTCTGAACCAGTCATACGTCTGTACCCGCTGCTGTCCATGTGCTGCCCGCCACCTCGCTCTCCCGTGCGGCCGCTGTCCAACGCATTGCGGGCATTCAATGCCCAGTGGCCGTAGGCTCCGCGCGAGTCTGGACTGAACGGCCGCCATCAGTGGATCGAAGCTCGGAGAGGTCGCCGTTGATGATGTGCTTTCATAGATCAACGAGCGGCAAGTTGTCTGATCTCCTACCCTGTTATTGCCCAGCACAGCGAATCAGGAAGCGCGGCCGGCCGGCGCGGCGTATCGCCTGGGAGGGCGAGAATTTACCGTCAGCGCAACTCAACCAGTCGATCGCCCCAATAAGCCGCATGGATGTTAGCGACGGTGCAAATCCGCTTCTAAACGCTGGCGAGGAAGCGGTTTTGCAAGATTGGCGGGAGAAGGGCTGACCGATGTCTCAGCTGGCGAAGGGGCTCGCCCTGGCCTGGCGCAGGCGTGACCTGGCGCGACCTCGATTGACGAACCCATGTCGTACCCACTCAGGCATCGCGGTGACGCAGCCAGCGCAGATCCAAGGCGTTTGGGCGACATCAACCGCAGGTAAACACTCCCCGTTGGGTAAAAGACTGCTTGGGAGGACGGGTGCCGCGGTCGGCGCTAACGGCGAACCCTGATGCGTCACAGGGTCGGTGTCCGTTTCGCCCGGAGCACATCGATCCTTCTGCCGCAAACGC
>JBILYN010000497.1:0-3177 GCA_044377715.1 Aquabacterium sp. | reverse complement strand
TGCAGCCGCAAGCCATCGATGGCGGGCTGGAACTCGGTCAGCAACTTGCGCTGCAGCTCGTCCACGGCCTCGGGGTTCTCTTCCACGCCGAACAGACGTGCCAGGCCCTGGTGCTCCTTCAGGTCGGCGATGCCCAGTTGATGCGGGTGTAGTCGCGCAGGCTTTCGGTGACGAGCTTTCCCTCGGCATTGAGGTACTGGACCCGCTCGCGCTCGACGGTGACGTTGACCGCAGCACCGACGACGTACTTGCGGGGCTCGGCATCGCCGCCACCATCGCCGGGGCCGACGGTGTCGGGCGGCAGGTTGGTTCCGCCCGGCAGACCGTCGTGCAGATCGTCGCCCAGTGGTGGCGGCTCGATCGGCTCGCCAGCCTGGGGCTCATAGATCTGCACGGGGTCGCCGTCGAAGCCCTTGTCGGCGAACAGTTCGGTGGCGCGCTTGAAGTCCAGGATCGTGAACCAGCTCTTGACCAGGTCTTCGCGCAGCCGGGTGCCGCGGCCGATGATCTGCTTGAACAGCGTCATCGATTTGATGTTCTGGTCCAGCACGATGAGCTTGCAGGTCTGGGCGTCCACGCCGGTGCTCATCAGCCTGGACGTGGTGGCGATCACCGGGTAGACCTTCTCGGGGTCGATGAAGTTGTCGAGCTCGCGCTTGCCTTCGGGGTTGTCGCCGG
The DNA here is from genome assembly GCA_044377715.1 of Aquabacterium sp. Lineage (GTDB taxonomy): Bacteria > Pseudomonadota > Gammaproteobacteria > Burkholderiales > Burkholderiaceae_C > Pseudaquabacterium. Next base: position 2,499 of record JBILYN010000497.1, on the reverse strand, counting down.
TGATCTGGACAACGTAGTTGGGCTGGGTCTGGCAGAGGTCAGCGTTGGCATTGCTCAGCGCCTAGCGCATGCGGGCCGCGTGGTCGATGTCCTCGCAGAAGACGATGGTCTTGTCGTAGCGGCAGCTGGCCTTCAGGTACTGGGTGATCTTGGCGGCCACCACCTCGTCGCGCCGCTCCAGCACCAGCTTGCGGTTCATGTCGGTGGCGGTGTAGACGCGGTCCTCGATGACGTTGCCCAGCTTGTCGGTCATGCCGTCGGTTGGGCGCCAGCCGAAGGTGTCTTTGTCCAGGTCGACCCGGATGACCTTGTAGGGGGGCAGGTACCCGTCCTCGATGCCTTGGCGCAGGCTTTAGGTATAGATCGGCTCGCCGAAGTAGTCGATGTTGGAGACGTCGGCCGTCTCCTTCGGGGTGGCCGTCATGCCGATCTGGGTGGCACTGCCGAAATAGCTCAGGATCTCGCGCCAGGCGGAATCCTCGGCGGCGCTGCCACGGTGGCACTCGTCGATCACGATCAGGTCGAAGAAGTCCGGTGAGAACTGCTTGTAGATGTTGCGGGCTTCGTCGGTGCCCGAGACGGCCTGGTACAGCGACAAGTAGATCTCGTAGCTCTTGTTGACCAGCTTGGTCGCCTTGTCGACGGCCAGGTCGACGCCTTCGACGTTGGCCTGGCCCTGGGCGTCCACCACCTCCACGCCCTTGGCATGCGGGCTCAGCTTGGCCATCGCGCCCTTGAACGGGCGGAAGTCGTTGACCATGGTCTGGTCGATCAGGATGTTTCGGTCAGCCAGGTACAGGATGCGTTTCTTGGCCTTGCTTTTCCACAGCCGCCAGATGATCTGAAATGCGGTGTAGGTCTTGCCGGTGCCGGTGGCCATGACCAGCAGCACCCTGTCCCGCCCGCCGGCGATGGCTTCCACCGTGCGGTTGATGGCGTTGAGCTGGTAGTAGCGGGGGGTCTTGGAGGGCGAGTAGTCGGACTCGGTGACCTTGCGCACGTCGTCAGACCAGCACTTCCAGGCGCAATACCGCGCCCACAGCTCGGCCGGCGACGGGAACTCGTCGAGCGTCAGGTTGCGCTCGAGAACGCCGTAGGCCAGCGTGGCATCACGGAACACGAAGCCATCGCCGTTGCTGGAGAAACTGAACGGCACCTCCAGCAACTGGCCGTAGTTGATGGCCTGGGCCATGCCGGCGCCGGTGGCGTGGTTGTTGTCCTTGGCCTCGACCACCGCAGCGGGATGTTGATCTTGTAGAACAAGGCGTAGTCGGCACGCAGCGCCGTGGTGGCGTCGCGCCGGGCCTGGCGGCCGCGCACGACCATGCGGCCGGCGCGCAAGGGGTACTCACGGTAGATCTGGTCCATACCATTCCAGCCCGCACGCTCCATCGCTGGCCGGATGTACTTGTCGCAGATGTCGCTTTCGAACAGGGTCTTCTTGTTCATTGGCCTCTTGGCTGGCAGCGGCATAGAAGAACCTCGCCCATCGCGTGCGCAATTTCGCGGATAGGCGAATGGTGCCAGCAATTTGGATTGGCACACGCACAACCCCCCGTTCGCCGGGATCATGGCGGTGCAGTTGGCTGCCGAAACACCATTTGGGATGCCACCCGATGCCTACCGGCGCTGCGGCGCTTGAGGCCATTTTTCGGAATCGGTGACCGGCTGCAACGCGGTCAGGTCAAACGCTCAGACTAGCGTGGCGTTGGTGCTGATTGCGGGCTGGTTTTGCCAGACTGCGCTCAGCGAGGCGTTGCAGCCCTGCAGCCAGGCAGAGTTGCTCTTGCGATAGGCCTGCGGCGCTCGGCGCAAAGCCGCGCGGGGAGCCTCTCGCCCTATGGTGATATCTCTGAGGTAGTTGCGCTTCATTGGCTTCCGGTGATGTTTAGCGGTCAGTCCACATCGGTGCCCAGCGTTGGCCGGGTCTTGGACCGCCAGCAGCGAGCATCGACGCACTATCCACGGATCGCGCGCGCAATAGCTATGCGCGGACAGCCACGGGCGCGGGGGGCCTCGGCTGGCAGCGACTCCAGGTACTCGGCGTGCATCTGCGCCAGCTCTGCGTCGTCGTCCTCCTTGCTCAGTCCAATGGCGGGCTTGTCTTCAGGCGCAGCGGTGGGCTCCTCGGGCTTTCTGGCTGCGACTTTGCGCGTGCTGGTGTGGCCGTGCTTATCGACGTAGGTGCGGGTTTCCTGCCCTGATTCATTAGGGTTTACCCATATCAATGGCGTTTCCGCCAGTGACATTCGGTGCTTGGCGACCATGTCGTGCCCGACCCCACACCGCTTGGCGATCTCGCGGTCGCTCCATTGCACCCACTCGGCGTCGCCCAGCAGCTTGCTCACCGCGTTGCGCTTGTCCTGGTTGCTGCGGCGCAGGCCGTGGGTCGAGTTCGCACCCACGCTCCACAGCACGGCGTCACGCTGGGTGCCGCGCTTGAGCAAGCAATCCACCTCCTCGACCCCGGCAGCGCGGTAGGCGGCCAGCCGGTGAAAG
>JBILYN010000178.1:0-9501 GCA_044377715.1 Aquabacterium sp. | reverse complement strand
CCCAACAAGCCGCAGAAAAAGCACTCAAATCCGTGCTCACCTTGCTGCGCCAAGACTTTCCACGCACCCACTAATTGACAGAGTTAGCAAGGCTTGTGGTGGACGCTGGCGGCACGCCGCCGCTGGCGCCGGAGGAGTACCTGCCGTTGACGCCGTTTGCGGTCGAATTGCGCCACGACGATGTGGAAACAGATCTGATGACCCGTGAGCAAGCAGGCCGGGTCGCGAAGCAAACACTAGATTGGGCGACGCAACAGGTTGACAAGGCTGCGGGTTGATCACCACCGGCTTGCTGCCATTCGAGGCGACGCCCAGAGCATCAGACATCGGCCAAACAGCCGCGACGGCCCGTGGCAAAGCGCAGATCCCGGCCGAGCAGACCGTTCGCGAAGCGGTGGAAGAAAGCGTAGGCGGGGTGCTGGCGGCCAAGAAGCGGCTCGATGAGGTCTATGCCGAGTACGCTGACGAGAACGCCGATTTCGACAAGCTCGCGGCAGAGCAGGCCAACCTGGAGGCCATCATCGCGGCCGGTGGCTCGGAGAACACCGACCTTCAGCTCGAGTTGGCCGCAGACGCGCTGCGCCTGCCGCCCTGGGACGCCAAGATCGGCCTGCTGTCAGGCGGCGAGAAACGCCGCGTCGCGCTGTGCCGATTGCTGCTGCGCAAGCCCGACATGCTGCTGCTCGACGAGCCGACCAACCACCTGGACGCTGAGAGCGTGGACTGGCTCGAACAGTTCCTCAAACGCTATTCGGGCACGGTGGTGGCGATCACCCACGATCGCTACTTCCTCGACAACGCGGCAGAGTGGATTCTCGAGCTCGACCGCGGCATGGGCATCCCCTGGAAGGGCAACTACTCCGACTGGCTGGACCAGAAGGAAAAGCGCCTCGAGCAGGAGCAGAAGACCGAAGACTCGCGCATGAAGGCGATGAAGGAAGAGCTGAAATGGGTGCGCAGCAACGCCAAAGGCCGCCAGGCCAAGAGCAAGGCCAGGCTGGCGCGATTTGAAGAGCTCAGCGACGTCGACTACCAGAAGCGCAACGAGACCAACGAGATCTTCATCCCGGTGGCCGAGCGCCTGGGCAACGAGGTGATCGAATTCAACAACGTGTCGAAGAGCTTTGGCGACCGGCTGCTGATCGACAAGCTCAGCTTCAAGGTGCCGGCCGGCGCGATCGTCGGCATCATCGGCCCGAACGGCGCCGGCAAATCGACGCTGTTCAGGATGATCCAGGGCAAAGAGAAAGCCGACACCGGCGAGGTGATGATCGGCAAGACCGCTCAACTGGCCTTTGTCGACCAGAGCCGCGAGAGCCTGGGCGACGACAAGACCGTGTGGCAAGACGTCTCGGGCGGGCTGGACAACATCGTCGTCGGCAAGTTCGTGATGCCAAGCCGGGCCTACCTCGGCCGCTTCAACTTCAAGGGCAACGACCAGCAGAAGGTGGTGGGCAGCTTGTCAGGCGGCGAGCGCGGCCGTCTGCACCTGGCCAAGACGCTGGCCCAGGGCGGCAAGGTGCTGATGCTCGACGAGCCGTCGAACGACCTGGACGTCGAAACCCTGCGCGCGCTGGAAGACGCGCTGCTCGAATTCGCCGGCTCGGCAATGATCATCAGCCACGACCGCTGGTTCCTCGACCGCATCTGCACCCACATCCTGGCCTGCGAAGGCGACAGCCATTGGGTCTTCTACGACGGCAACTACCAGGAGTACGAGGCCGACAAGAAGAAGCGCTTGGGTGAAGAAGGCGCCAAGCCACACCGGTTACGATTCAAGGCTTTGAAATGATCCGCTGACGAGCGTTGCGACCGGGGTCTGGCAAGCTCGGCCGAGTAGGCCTCCGTCAGCTGCGCAGCCCATCGCAGCCGTCAAACCGCCGACTGACCCGATGCCCGAGATGAACATGCGCCTGCTTGTCTCCCTATGTACCGACCGCACGCGGCAGCTCAGCGCGCTGGCTGCGCTGCTGGCGCTGACAGCTTGCAACACGCCGCCGGCGCTGACCGGTCCCGCGATGGCTGCCAGTGCCGCGCCGCCCGCCAGCAGCGCCAAAGCCAACACGGCCCTGGCCAGCCCAGCGGCTGCCGCAGCGTCACGCGCCAGTGCCAGTTCCAGTGCCAGCGCTGCGCCCCCGACGCCCGGCCAACCACCGGCATTCGCGCTGGTGATCAAGGACGCACGCAAGATCGACGGGCTGTTTACCGTTTGGCAGAAGGACGAGAAGGTCTGGTTCGAGCTGAGCCCCACCGACTTCAACAAACCACTGTTCCTGTCGCCCAAGATCGCGCAAGGAATCGGTGAGCCCGGCTTCTACGGCGGCACGATGATTGGCCAGCGTGGCCGGGCAGGCAGAGCGCAGTTGTTCGAGTTTCGTCGAGTGCACAACCAGGTGCAGATGCTGGCCATCAACAGCAGCTACGTTGCACGCGATGGCAAATCGCCCGAAGCCCGAAGCGTGGCTGACGGCTTTTCGCACAGCCTGCTGGGCAGCAGCGCGGTGGCCAGCCAGCCGCACCCCGACCGCAAGACCATACTGATTGACGCTGGGCCGCTGCTGCTGTCGGACATGCTGGGCTTGGGCGCCAACCTGCAACGCGTCTACCGCCAGAACTACGCGCTCGACAGCCGCCACACCCAGTTCAGCTCGGTGCGCGGTATGCCAGATGGCGTGGTCTTCAACGTCAACGCGCACTTCTACAACGCCAACCTCGCCACCGCGCAGCCAGGATCGTCAGCCGGCGCCCCAACGCCACAGGCGCCGCAATCGCTGCCCGATGCGCGCAGCCTGTTTCTCGGCCTGTACTACGCGATCGTCAAGATGCCCGATGTGCCAATGGCACCGCGCTTGGCAGACCCGCGGGTGGGCTACTTCCAGACCGCGGTCGATGATTTCAGCGACGACGTCGCGCGTTCGCCGCGCCAGCGCTATGCCAACCGCTGGCGGCTGAACAAGAAAGACCCAACGGCCGCGCTGTCAGAGCCTGTCAAGCCGATCACCTTCTGGGTAGACCGATCGGTGCCGATGAAATACCGCGACTCGGTGCTGCGGGCGATCGAGGTCTGGAACCTGCCTTTCGAGAAGATCGGCTTCAAGAACGCCATCGTCGCCCGTATCCAGCCCGACGACGCCAGCTTCGACACGCTGGACGTCGGCATCGCCTCGGTCCGATGGATCAACAGCGCACAGCCCAGCTTCAATGGCATCGGCCCAAGCCAGGTCGACCCGCGCAGCGGCGAGATCCTCGATGCAGACATCCTGATCGACGGCAATTGGGCCAGATCTCGACGCGGTTTTCGGACCGAACTGCTGGGTGCTGCGTCGGCAACGGCCGACACCGAACTCGCCCGCCGCCTGCAACTGCCGCTGCAAGACGGTGATTTCGCGCGTCGCTACGACGCCGGACTACGCTGCGAGGACGCTCAGCAAAGTGCCGAGCAACTGGCTTATGGGCTGGAGGTGCTGGAGACCCGCTCGCCGCTAGACCCCGACAGCCCGGAGGCCGAGCGCTTTACCCAAGCGGCGGTGTTCAGCACGGTGATGCACGAAGTCGGCCATGCACTGGGGCTGCGACACAACTTCCGGGCCTCGCGCGCTTACAGCCTGGCGCAATTGGCCGACCCGGCGTTCACCGCCGCCCATGGCATCGCTGCCTCGGTGATGGATTACCCGGGCCTGAACCTGCCGCCGCCAGGCGTGGCATTCGACCGCCACGGTGCGCCGTTTCGCGCCGCGCTGGGCCCCTACGACTACTGGGCCATCGAGCATGGCTACCGTCCATTTGCCGCCGCTGACGAGGCCCGCGAATTGCAGCGCATCGCCGCACGCAGCGGTGAAGCCGGGCTGGGCTATGGCACCGACGAGGACGTCTGGCTGGGCATAGACGCCGAAACCCTGCAGTGGGATCTGGGCGACGACCCCGTGGCCTATGCCAAGTCGCGCATGGCCATCGCCAGCGACCTGCTTGCCAAGCAGGCGTCGCGCGTGCTCAGGTCCGACGAGGACTATTCGGTGCTGCGGCGGGCAGTCGGTTACGCGATCGGCGACATGACCCGTGCCGCCGGCGTGCTGGCGCGACAGATCGGTGGCTTGCGCACGCTGCGAGACTTTCCCGGCAATGGCCGTGAACCGATGCAACCGGTGCCCGCGACCGTTCAGCGCCAAGCGCTGTCGCTGCTGGCCGAACAGGTATTGAGCGGCTCCCTCAGGCTCAGCCCAGCGCTGCAGCGCCGGCTGGCGCCTGACTACCAGGCACGCTACGATGCCCTCAACGCCGGCGCCAGCCAGGTCGCCACCGAATACTCGTTGGATGCTGCTGTGCTGCAGCTGCAGCGCACCGTGCTGGGTCAGTTGATGAGCGACGGCCTGGCCGCGCGGCTGATCGACAACGAAGCGCGCACCGACCTGGGCGCCGATGCGCTGCGACTGCACGAGGTCTATGGCCAGGTCGGCCGTTCGATCTGGACTGAGTTGTCGGGCTCGAACGAGATCGCGCCAGCGCGCCGCGAATTGCAGCGAGAGCACGTCAATCGCATGGCCACCCTGCTGCTGCGCCCGGCAGCGCTGACGCGGGCCGATGCCAGAGGTCTGCTGCGCGAGGAGGCGCTCCGGTTGCTGCCCCAGCTCCATGCCGCCGCCGGTCGCAAGGGGCTGACAGCCGAGACTCGCGCCCACCTGAACGACAGTGCAGACAGCCTGCGCAGTGCGCTGGCTGCGCCGCTGCAGCGCCAGGGCAGCTGATCAGGCGTCGGTCAGGCGACGAGACCGCGACCCAGCCAGGCCGCGCCGCGCACGCCCGACGCGTCGCCGTGCAAGGCCGGCAGCAGCCGGGTGCGCACCGGCTCGCGCACACCGCCCGAGCAGACCCAGCGGTCCCACAGCGTGGGCACCACCGCGTAGGTGCTGGCGATCCGCGACAGACCGCCGCCGAGCACGATCACATCCGGGTCCAGCAGGTTGATCACGCCTGACAGCGCCTGCGCCAGATGCCCATGCCAGCGCGCCAGGGTGGCGACAGCGTCGGGCTCGCCACGGGCCGCAGCGCCGGCGATCTGCATCGCGCTCAGACCAACACCGTACCGGCGCTGGTGGTCGGCAGCAAGACCCGGGCCGCTGAGCCAGGTCTCGGCACAGCCGGTCTGCCCACAGTAGCAGGCCAGTCGCGGCTCGGCCTCACCCAGCCAGGGCATCGGGTTGTGGCCCCATTCGCCGGCCAGCCGGTTCGGCCCGGTGAGCACCCGGCCGTTGACCGCGATGCCAGCGCCGCAACCGGTGCCCAGGATCGCGGCAAACACCACCGAGGCACCGCTGCCGGCACCATCGGCGGCCTCAGACAGCACCAGGCAGTTGGCATCGTTGGCGAGTTCAACCGGTTGGCCCAGGCAGGCCTGCAGATCGGCTTGCAGCGCGCGGCCGTTCAGGCACAGCGTGTTGGCGTTCTTGACCAGCCCGGTGGCAGTCAAGCTGCCAGGCGTGCCTAGGCCTATGGTCGCGGGCAGGCCGCCCATGGCCTGGCGCGCTTGCGCCACCAAGCCGACCAGGGCCTGAAGCACTGCGTCATAGCCTTGCGACTGGGGCGTGCCGACGCGCTGCCGCCAGCGTTCGACGCCCGCGCCGTCAAGCACGACGGCCTCGGTCTTGGTACCTCCGAGGTCGATGCCGATCGCCAGACCGGCATCAGGCCCGTTCGTCACCGGAGCGTCACCGGAGCGTCACCGGATCATCACCGGATCGGCTCGGTGCGCAGCCGCAGCCAGGCCAATGCGTCACCCGCCACCAAGGGCGCGAGCCGCTCGCGAACAGTCGCGTGGTAGGCGTTGAGCCAGTCGACCTCGTCCTCGCGCAACAGGCTGCGGTCTATGCAACGCGCATCGATCGGACACAGCGTCAAGGTCTCGAACTCGAGCATGTCGCCAAACACCCCGCCCTCGGACGTGGTCACCGGCACGTTGAGCAGCAGGTTTTCGATGCGAACACCCCATTGGCCGGGCCGGTAGACGCCGGGCTCGTCGGAGGTGACCATGCCCGGCTCCATCGCATGGTGGGCCTCGGGAAGCGCCTTGCTGATGGTCTGCGGGCCTTCGTGCACGTTGAGGAAATAGCCCACACCGTGACCGGTACCGTGGCCGAAATCCAGGCCCTGCTGCCACAGCGGCGCGCGCGCCAGCGTGTCGAGTAACGGGCTGAGCGTGCCGCGCGGAAAACGCGCCCGCGCCAGGTTCATCATGCCTTTGAGCACCAGCGTGAAGTCGCGCCGGTGCGCAGCGCTGATGTTGCCGATCGGCCAGACGCGGGTGATGTCGGTGGTGCCGCCCAGATACTGGCCGCCCGAGTCGATCAGCAGCAGGCCGTCACCCTCCAGCCACGAATATGCGTCGGGCAGCGCGCGGTAATGCGGCAGTGCGCCGTTGGCGTTGTAGCCGGCGATGGTGGGAAAGCTCAAACCCACAAAACCGGGTCGTTTCGCGCGTTCAGCCGAGAGCTTCTCATCGACCGTGAGTTCGCTGATGCGCTCACCCCGCGCCAGCGCGGCCTCGAACCAGGCGTAAAACTCGCACATCGCTGCGCCGTCCTGGGCCATCGCCTGCCGGATGAAACCGGCCTCGGCATCGCTCTTGCGGCTCTTGAACAGCGTGCTCGGGTTGATCGCCTCGACCACCCGAACGCCCGCAGCCACCTGCTGGCGAAAACCCAGCGTGATGCGACGCGGGTCGAGCAGCAGCGTGCTGCCCGACGGCAGCGCAGCCAGCGCCGATGCGGCCCCGGCGTAATCGGCCAGCGCAAAACCGTCAGCCGCGAGTTGCGCAGCCAAGGCCTTGGGCACCTTGCCAGCGCCGACAAACAGCGTCGCCCGGGTCGCGTCGATCAGCAGATGGGCCAGAAACACCGGGTTGTACTCGACGTCAGCGCCGCGCAGATTGCTCAGCCAAGCGATGTCGTCGACCGTCGAGATGAAGTGATGGCTCGCGCCTTGGCGGGCCAGCGCTTCGCGTACCCGGGCCAGACGCTGAGCGCGGGACTCCGGGGCTTGCGGCGCGTCGTGGGCATAGACCGCAGCCGTGGGCAGCGTCGGACGGTCAGGCCAGATCTCGTCGACCAGGTCGACGTCGGTGCGCAGCGCAATACCGGCCGCCTCGAGCGCGCCGCGAAGCTGTTGCGCAGCGGCCAGGCCCAGAACTTGGCCGTCGGCCGACAGGGTCTGACCGCGTGCCAGGTGCTCGACTAGCCACTCGATGTGATGGGTCGCCGCGCCGGTCGAGATCTTGACCAGCGAGATCCCGCTGCCGGTCAACTGTGCCTCGGCCTGCTGCCAGTAGCGGCTGTCGGCAAACAGCGCTGCGGCGTCGGCGGTGACCACCAAGGTGGCCATCGACCCGGTAAATCCCGACAACCACTGGCGGGTCTGCCAACGTCCGGGCAGGTACTCCGACAGGTGCGGATCGGCGCTGGGCACCAGCAGCGCGTGCACGCCATGCCGGACCATCGCACCACGCAAGCCCGTCAGGCGTTGCCGCACAGCCTGCGCTGCGGCACCGGCTGGGGATGACATGGAAGATTCAATCGTTGCGCGGGTGTCCATGCAGGGCTCCGTTGACAGGGCCTGGCCGGAATGGCACTCCCCGGAAAGGATTCAGGTGCCCAGATTTTAGAAGCCCATTCGGCGTGCAGCGTCAGCGCTGAGAAACACCCCTGGCAGACCGATGCCGCAGGCCAAACCGGGCCTGCGACTACAATCCAAATTGCTAGGCCGCTACCAGTCACGGTCTCGCAGTCGACTCTCGACCTCTGCACAGCATCATCAGCCTCCCCGACTGGGGCCCTTGGCAACAAGCGGCTGCAGGCCGATCGCATAGAGCCCCTCACGGGGGCCAAAGCAAAACCCCATGAAATTCACCGACCTCGGCTTGGCCGAGCCGCTCCTGCGCGCCATTGACGACCAGGGCTACGACACCCCCACACCGATCCAGGTTCAAGCCATCCCCGCCGTGCTCAAAGGCGGCGACCTGATGGGCGGCGCCCAGACTGGCACCGGCAAGACGGCAGGCTTCACGCTGCCGATGTTGCAACTGCTGTCCTCGGAGCCGACCAAGAAGGACGCCAAAGGCCGCGTCTGCATCCGCGCGCTGATCCTCACCCCCACCCGCGAGCTCGCAGCCCAGGTCGAGGAAAGCGTTCGCACCTACGGCAAATACCTCAAGCTCACCAGCATGGTGATGTTCGGCGGCGTCGGCATGCAGCCGCAGATCAACGCGCTGCGCCGCGGCGTCGACATCCTGGTGGCCACCCCTGGCCGCCTGCTCGACCACCATCAGCAAGGCACGCTCGACCTGTCGCATGTCCAGATCTTCGTGCTCGACGAAGCCGACCGCATGCTCGACATGGGCTTCGTGCACGACATCAAGAAAGTGCTGAGCTACCTGCCGGCCAAGAAGCAGAGCCTGCTGTTTTCGGCGACCTTCAGCGACGACATCAAGACACTGGCCGACAAGTTGCTGAACAACCCGGTGCTGATCGAAGTGGCGCGCCGCAACCAGACCGCCGAGACCATCGCCCAAAAGGTTCATCCGGTCGGCCGCGAGAAGAAGAAGGCGCTGCTGTCGCACCTGATCAAGACCGGCAACTGGCACCAGGTGCTGGTGTTCACGCGCATGAAGCACGGTGCGAATCGTCTGGCCGAGTTCCTCAATGACGAGGGCATCAGCGCGATGGCGATCCACGGCAACAAGAGCCAGGGCGCGCGCACCAAGGCGCTGGCCGAGTTCAAGACCGGCGACCTGCAAGTGCTGGTGGCCACCGACATCGCCGCGCGCGGCATCGACATCGACATGCTGCCGCATGTCGTGAACTTCGAACTGCCCAACGTGGCCGAGGACTATGTGCACCGAATCGGCCGCACCGGCCGTGCTGGCGCGCTGGGCGAGGCGATCTCGCTGGTCTGCGTCGACGAAGACATTTTCCTGCGCGACATCGAAAAGCTGATCAAGCGCAGCATCCCGAGCGAGATCGTTCCCGGCTTCGAGCCGCCATCGACCGAGAAGGCCGAGCCCATCGTGCTGGGCCGCATGACGATAGGCGTCGGCGGCACGCGGCGCAACGCCGGCGGCGGTGGTGGTGGCGACCGCGGTGGCCGCTCAGGCGGTGGCGGTGGCGGTGGCCAGGGCCGTCGAGACAGCGGACATGGCGGCGGCGGTGACCGCGGCGGCCGTCCGGGCGGTGGCGGTGGTGGTGGTGGTGGTGGCGGAGGGCGCCCGGCGCACGCCGGAGGCCGACCCGCTGCCAGCCCGTCGCGCGGCGGCACAGGTGTGGGTGGTGCGCGCACCGCTGCAGGTCCTTCAAGAAGCACAGGCGGCGGTCGGCCGAGTGGTCCCAAGCGCTAGGACCGAAACGCTAGGGCCCAAGTGCTAAGACCCAAGCGCTAGGACCCAAGCGCTAAAAGCGGCAGCCTGGCGCAGGCAGACTGCGCCTAGCTCAGCCGTGGCTGGCGCAGACGGGGCATAGA
>JBILYN010000496.1:0-3189 GCA_044377715.1 Aquabacterium sp. | reverse complement strand
CTGAGTCCATCGTCCTGCGAATGAAAAACGCCGCCCTCGGCGGCTAGGCCAGGGGCGGCGCAGGCCGCGTTCAGGCGGCAGCGTGCTTGCGCAGCTTCAGGGTGTCGGCGCTGCGGCGGTCTCGAACGGCAGCTTGAACTGCGACAAGTCCTTGCGGGTCTCGACCAGCACCAGCGGGCCTTCATCGATCTGCAGTGCAGGCGCGCGCTCGCGCGGCACATGAATCGGGGCTGGCTCAGCGGCCATCGCTGCTTGCGCAGCAGCGATCTTCTCGCGGTCCGAGTTGACCCACTGCAGGCCCGAGGCTTCGGCGATGCGATGCAAGTCGTCCATCGGCAGCACGAAGGGCGCGGGGGCGACCAAGGGTGCAGCCAAGGGCGCAGCCATCGGCGCTGCCGCGGCGACCGGCGCGGCCGCCGGTGCGGGAACAGGCGCAGCGGCAGGCTCAGGCACAGCTGCCGGCGTCGCCGCAGCTTGGGCCGGAGGCGCTTCGGCGACCGGCATGGCGACGGGCTGTTCCGCGGCCGGTTCTGCCGGCGCAGCGTTCGCGGCATCGGTGCTGGCGTCCGGGGCGTTCAGTCCTTCCGCGTCTGGCGCTGCGAGTTCATCGCGGCGGCCGCGTTCCCGGCCACGACCGCGGCGGCGATTGCCGTCACGATCGGTGCTTTCGGCGCTGGCATCGGCAGCGCCGGCTTCAGCGTCCCCGGCTTCTGCGCGCGGCGCACTTGGCTCGCTGGTGGCATCCGACGCTGCATCGCTGCCGGCCTCGTCACGGCTGCCGCGGCCGCCGCGCCGACGACGACGCCGACGCTGCTCTTCGCTGGCGCTGTCTTCGGTGCCTGCCAGCGCCTCGGCGGGTGCGCCGGTCGCGAGTGCCGTGTCGGCCAGGTCCTGCGGCCTGGCTTCACGCTCTGGCTTGCGGCGCGGGCTCTCAAGGGCTTCGCCTAGCGGACGGGCCTCGCCCTCTGCAGCACGTTCGCCGCGGCGGCCGTCGCGCCGGTTGTCGGTGCGGCCGTCACTGCGGCCGTCGGCACGCGCTTCGGGGCGGTTTTCAGCGCGGCCCTCAGTGCGTCCTTCGCCTCGACCTTCAGCGCGAGGCCCGCGCTCGCCCCGACCCTCACCTGGCTTGCCGTCGCGGCCACGGCCGCCGCGGTCGCCTCGGCCCGAGCGTTCGCCGCGCCGGGCATCGCCAGGTTTGGCTTCGCGTTTCTCAGGCGATTCGCTGGGCACTGGCGTTGCCAGCAGCGCCGCAGGCGCGGCCACCGGCGCCGGTGGATTGGCGCCAAAGAGTTTCTTGACCCAGCCAAAGAAGCCGTTGCCTGCCGTCGGCGCTGGCGCTTCGGACACCCAGCTCGGCGCGACCGGTGCGGTGCTGGCGATGGGCGCTGCTGCCGGGGCTGCCGGTTTGGCTGCTTCGACAACTTTGGGTGCCGGTGCGGGTTGGTCGGGCAGCACGCCCTTGATCACGGGCTCTTGCTTGGGCTTGACTGATTTCTCGCGCCGGCTGATCGCGACCTCGTCCTCGGGCTCCTCGATCATCGTGTAGCTGGCTTGCAGATTTTCCAGCCGCGGGTCGTCGTGGCGCAGACGCTCGAGCTTGTAGTTCGGCGTCTCGAGGTGCTTGTTGGGGACCAGCAGCACGGTGCAGCGCTGCTTGAGTTCGATCTTGGTGATCTCGGTGCGCTTCTCGTTGAGCAGGAACGAGACCACTTCCACCGGCACCTGCACATGCACGGCGGCGGTGTTGTCCTTCATCGACTCTTCCTGGATGATGCGCAGGATCTGCAGCGCGCTCGATTCGGTGTCGCGGATATGGCCGGTGCCGTTGCAGCGCGGGCAGGTGATGTGATTGCCTTCGCTCAGCGCCGGGCGCAGGCGCTGGCGGCTGAGTTCGAGCAGGCCGAACTTGCTGATGGTCGAGAACTGCACCCGCGCGCGGTCCTGGCGCATCGCGTCGCGCAGTCGCTGCTCGACCTCGCGGCGGTTCTTGCTCTCCTCCATGTCGATGAAGTCGACGACGATCAGGCCGCCGAGGTCACGCAGCCGCATCTGGCGCGCGATCTCGTCGGCGGCTTCCAGGTTGGTGCGGGTGGCGGTTTCTTCGATGTCGCTGCCGCGGGTGGCGCGCGCCGAGTTGACGTCGACCGAGACCAGCGCCTCGGTGTGGTCGATCACGATCGCGCCGCCAGCTGGCAGGTTGACGGTGCGCGAGAACGCCGTCTCGATCTGGTGCTCGATCTGGAAGCGCGAGAACAGCGCTGCGTCATCCCGGTAGCGCTTCACGCGATTGGCCGTCTCAGGCATCACGTGGTTCATGAACTGCTGGGCCTGCTCGAAGATGTCGTCCGTGTCGATCAGGATCTCGCCGATGTCGGCGGTGAAGTAGTCGCGGATCGCGCGGATGACCAGGCTCGATTCCTGGTAGATCAGGAACGCGCCCTTGCCCGCCTTGCTCGCGCCGTCGATCGCCGACCACAGCTTGAGCATGTAGTTCAGGTCCCACTGCAGCTCGGGCGCTGAGCGCCCGATGCCTGCGGTGCGGGCGATCAGCGACATGCCCTTCGGATAATCGAGCTGCTCGAGGTTCTCTTTCAGTTCCTCGCGGTCCTCGCCCTCGATCCGGCGGCTGACGCCGCCACCGCGTGGGTTGTTGGGCATCAGCACCAGGTAGCGCCCGGCCAGCGAGACAAAGGTCGTCAGCGCCGCGCCCTTGTTGCCGCGCTCTTCTTTCTCGACCTGGACCAGCATCTCCTGGCCTTCGCGGATCGCTTCCTTGATGCTGACGTTCTTGAGGTCGACACCTTCGCGGAAATACTGGCGCGAGATTTCCTTGAATGGCAGAAATCCGTGGCGATCTTCGCCGTAGTCGATGAAACAGGCCTCGAGCGAAGGCTCGACCCGGGTCACCACCGCCATGTAGATGTTGCCCTTGCGCTGTTCGCGCCCCTCGATCTCGGTTTCGAAATCGAGCAATTTTTGCCCGTCAACGATGGCCAGGCGGCGTTCTTCCGGCTGCGTGGCATTGATCAGCATGCGTTTCATGTGCACTCCCATACCGTGCGCCCCGTTGCCGGGGCACACACTGTCCGATCGCCGGTCCAACCCTCAGGTCTGGACCGGCGATCTGTTCAGATGCACGAGTTGCGTGAAACAGCCGTAGAAGGAATCGCCCTGGACTGCAGTGATCGC
>JBILYN010000495.1:0-3193 GCA_044377715.1 Aquabacterium sp. | reverse complement strand
AGCCGCAGCATGGCCGGTGGCGAAACCCAGGGCATGGACGCCAGTGCCGACAACGGCGCGGCCTCGGCGAGCGGCTTCGCCGCCGATGCCCGGCGGCTGGGACTGCTGCTGCGCAAGGACCCGCACACGCAGCTGGCCTTCACCTCGGTCGGTGGCTGGGACACCCATGCCAACCAGGGCGGCGCGAAAGGACAATTGGCGAACCGTTTGGCCACTCTTGGCGCGGGCCTGGACGCCTTGGCGCAAGGCCTGGGCGACAGCCTCAGGGACACGGTCATCGTCGTGCTCAGCGAGTTCGGCCGCACGCTGCGCCAAAACGGCACCGGCGGCACCGACCACGGGCGCGGCAACGTGATCTGGTTGATCGGCGGCCCGGTGGCAGGCGGTCAAGTGTTGGGCGAATGGCCGGGGCTCGACTCGGCCGCGCTGGTCGATGGCCGCGATCTGGCGGTGACCACCGACTTCCGCGCAGTCCTGCGCCCGCTGCTGCGCCAGCATCTTGGCCTCGGCGAGGCGGCCCTGGAGCAGGTGTTCCCCGGTTTCAGCGGCGCGCTTGCCGGCCAGTTGCTGCGCAGCGCCTGAGCGGCGCAGCTGGCGCGACCATCGCTGCTGATGCGTTCAAGCCGTCGGCCAGATCACCTGCCGCCCGAAGGCTTCCCAGCCCAGGTATTGCGATGAGTACAGATCCTCGATGCGGTTGCGTTTGACCTTGAAGGTCGGCGTGATCAGGTCGTTGTCAACCGTCCAAGCCTTGGTCACCACCACCAGGCAACTCAGGCGCTCGTGCGGATCGAGGGTCTGGTTGATGCTGTGCAGATGCTGGGTCAAGGACAGGTCCAGCGCGGTGCGCGCCGCCGGATCGTTGGCGCGCTCTGCGGCTTCCGCGTTGAGCATCACGATGCCCAGCGGCTGACCCAGGTTGGCGCCGGTCACCACGCAGGCCTCGATCGCCTCGTGCATCACCAGCTTGTCCTCGATCGGCGCCGGCGCCACATACTTGCCTTTGCTGGTCTTGAACAAGTCCTTGACACGGCCGGTGATGCTGAGAAGGCCTTGTGCGTCGACCTGCCCCTTGTCGCCGGTGTGCAGCCAGCCGTCGCTGGTCAGGGTCTCGTGCGTCAACTCCGGCGCCTTGTAATAACCCAGCATCAGCGCTGGACTGCGCATCTGGATTTCACCGGTCTCGGGGTCGATGCGGGTGTCGACCCCTTCATAGCCCGGGCCCACCGTGCCCTCCTGGTTCAGGCCCGGCACGGTCAGGTGCGAGACGGCCAAGTTCTCGGTCAGGCCGTAACCCTCGTTGATCGGCAAGCCTAGCCTGCGGAACCACGCCAGCAAGGCCGCCGGCATCGGTGCCGCGCCACCGGCGGCGATTCGGCAGCGGTCCAGGCCCAGCGCCTTGAGCACTTTGCGGCGCACCAAGCCGCCGACGATCGGTATCGACAACAGCCGGTCCAGCGTTGCCGGCGCCATCTTGTGGTGCACACCGTGCTGGAACTTGACCCACAGCCTTGGCACTGAGAAGAAGATGGTCGGTCTGGCGCGCTGCACATCGGCGGTGAAAGTGTCGAGTGACTCTGCAAAGTACAGCCGCATGCCGGTGCGCAACCAGCCGTGCTCGACCAGTACCCGTTCGACCACATGGGCCAGTGGCAGGTACGACAGCATGCGGTCATCGGACGTCATTGGGATGCGTTTGATGCCGGTGTCCAAAGCCCAGGCGAAATTGCCGAAGCTGTGCATCACACCCTTGGGCATTCCCGTGGTGCCGGAGGTGTAGATCACCGTGGCGAGTTCTTCAGCGGCACGCACCGGGACGCCTTGCAATGGCGATGTGCGCTCGCAGATGGCGTTCCAGCCTTCGAAGCGCTGCACGACGTCTGGCGGCGACAAGGGGTAGCTGATGCAGTGCATCCGCGTCGGCATGCCGGCTTTCATGTTCTCCCAGCCGTCGAGCTTGCCCAGAAAACAGGCCGCAGCGTCGCTGTGGGTCAGGATCTGTCCGATGCTGGCCGGCGCGAGCGTCGGATACAAGGGCACCGATACGCAGTCGGCCATCCAGATGGCCAGGTCGCTCATCAGCCACCAGGCGCAGTTCTTCGACAGGATGGCCACTTTGGACCCCGGCGCGAGACCCAAGGTCTTGAGATGGGCTGCCATGCGGCGCACCTGATCGCCGACCTGAGCCCAGGTCAGGTCCTGCACGGTGCCGCCGCCCATCGGTTGGGTCAACGCGACGCGAGCGGGCGTGGACTTTTCCCAGTGGTACAGGCGTTGCAAGGCCAGCATTCCAGACGGTATGTTGTGCACGATGAGGCTCCCCTTCAAGGCATGGCAATGGACACCATCGCCGTCAGCATAAGCACCTGAGTGGCCCGGTCGATGCCGACCGTCAACGTCGGTCAGACCCCTGGGCCGCAGTTCTCGCCTCGATTGCTTTGGGTCAAACCGTCCGGCGATAGCGCCGATGCCTTGGTATCCGCCCGTTGTGCGCTGCTGCCAGAACCGCGCTGCTTGTGCGCCAAGAAGAGAATATGGAATAATATGCGTTAAGCATTTAAATGTATCAATGATAGGGCGAACCGATGCCGGCGACAGGCCAGTCGGTGGCGGAGACTTGGTGGAGAATCTGGTGACCGAATCGGTGCAAGAGTCTGTCGTTCTTCGCGTGATGCCTGCCGATACCAGAGGCGTCTTGCTGCATCGGCTGGCGCCCGGTTTTCACGCGCTGTGCCATGCCCAGCATGGTTTCGAGCTCGGGCTGATCTGTTCCGAGGGCCGCGAGCTGTGGTTTGTGCAAGACAGGCTCAAGCGGCTGATCATCGGCACCACGGTTCGCACGGTGTTGCAAAAGCGTCGAACCGCACAAATCGCAAGTTATCCCAAGATCAAAGTGGGTCTGGGCGAGGAAATGACCAACAACGGCGCGCCATATCCTTCAGGCGTCCGTCCTGTCGTGGACGCATCGGTCGCCCCGGGGCCTTCGGACCCCAGCGCTGGTCCATCAACGTTGGACGCTGCACTAAATTCGCGGCCCGAAGTCAAAGTCGTGGTCAAGAAGCGTCGCCATTTCATCTTGCCCGCCGATCGGGCGGCGCACAGCTCGACGCCGACCGATGCCGGTTGAGTCGATGCCAGCTGGTCGCTTGCTCTATACCGATGGCGAGTTGTCGGTTTTCGAGCGCTGGGTGCT
>JBILYN010000493.1:0-3195 GCA_044377715.1 Aquabacterium sp. | reverse complement strand
CCTGCCGGTGATTCGACCTTGATCACATCGGCGCCGTAGTCGGACAGCCAGCGACTGGCGAGTGGTCCGAACAGCACGGTGCTCAGGTCGAGCACTCGGATGCCCTGCAACGGGGCGCCGGGATCCGACGTGGTGGAGCTGGCCGTATCTTGGCCGTCGGTGCGTGTCATCGCGGGGGTTCTCGAGAAAAGAGTGGATGGGCCAGGGCCGCGCTGCGAGGCCGCCTGGGCAGATAGGTCTGGCGAAAGTCCAGTCTGTCTGGTTTCACGGCGTTCCGGCGGCAAGCGCTAGAGCACTTGGTCCGCCTTGTCGCCGCCGGCTACCGAGCCGACCACGCCCCGGCGATCGACGAGATGTCAACGGCTTCGCCGATTGCCGGCATACCCAGCGCCAACATCGCCTGGCGCTTGCCGAACGGGATCCGGGTATTCACAGGGGTGTCGACCTCAACGCACCGCGTTGCGAGGTACGTCGCGGTAAGGCTTGTCGGTATCGATGCTGGGCTCTTTAGGCATGCCCAGCACGCGCTCGGCAATGATGTTGCGCTGGATCTCGTCGGTGCCCCCGGCGATCGAGGTCGCCGGCACCGACACCAGGATCTCGGCGATGGTGCCATCCAAGGGACCGTCGGCGCCCGTCAGCAGCGCGTCGGCACCGCTGATCATCGTGTGCACCCGAGCAGCAGCCCGTGCGACGTGGCTGGCGGCCAGCTTGCCCAGCGAACCCTCTGGGCCCTGCGGACGGCCGTTCTCTTGCGCCGTGCGCGCCCTGCGAGCGGTCCATTCGGCCGACTTGACCAGGGTCAGCAACTTGGCGATTTCCTGGCGAACGACCGGGTCGTCGATGCGGCCGGTTGCCCGGGCGCGCGAGACGATGAGGTCGATTCGTCCTGCGCGGTTGGGGTACCACTTGTAGGGCGCCAGCGCGATCGCGGTTTCGGCACGCTCTTCGTCATAGATACGGCCGGACTTGTTCGACGCCGCCGAACCCCAGGACCGCATGCCGTCGGCGCTGCGCCGCTCGTGCATCAGCGTGGTGGTGGTGACGGCCCAGCCGCCTCCTTCGCGGCTGACAAGTTGCTCGGGCTGCACGATCGCATCGGTGATGAAAACCTGGTTGAAAGTGGCATGCCCGTTCATCTGCTTGAGCGGCTGCACCTCGACGCCGGGCTGGCGCATGTTCAGGATGAAATAGCTCAGCCCCGCGTGCTTGGGCTTATTCCAGTCGGTGCGGGCCAACAGCAGGCCCCAATCGGCTTTCTGCGCACCGGAGGTCCAGAGCTTCTGGCCGTTGACGACCCAGTGGTCGCCCTTCAGGTCGGCGCGCGTGACCGCGCCTGCGGCGTCGGACCCACTGCCCGGCTCGCTGAACAGCTGGCACCAGGCCTCCTCGCCCGTCAGGCTGGGACGCAGGTAGCGCTGCTTTTGATGATCGGAGCCATGGGCCAGGATGGTGGCGGCGGCCAGCACGCGGATGCCGACCTTGGCCACGCCGACGGCGCCGATGCGCGCGAACTCTTCGTCGACCACCGGCACCAAGCCGACCGGCAGGTCGCGTCCATGCCATTGTTTTGGCCAGTGCGGCGCACCCCAGCCGGAATCGACCAGCTTGTTGCGCCATTCGAGCAGGCTGTAGTCGGAGCGCCAGTTGGCTTCGAGCCAGGTGCGGACCTCGGCGCGGACGGAGGATTCGGTCAGTTCGGTCATGTCGTGCATCCCCTCAGGCGGCCCAGTGATTCATCATGCGTTCGCGATGCAGGTTCGCGTCCCCGAACAGCACCTCGGAACTCTTGGCGCGCTTGAACCAGAGATGGGTGTCGTTGTCCCAGGTGAAGCCGATACCGCCGTGGATCTGGATGGCATGGATGGCGGTCTGCAGATAGGTGTCGCTGGCGCAGGCCTTGGCCAGCGACGCGGTGGCGATCACGTCGGTATCGCCGTCGTCTAGCGCGGCGGCGGCGAAGTGCGCGGCCGACTTGGCCAGCTCGACTTCCAGCAGCATGTCGGCTTGCTTGTGCTTCATCGACTGGAACGAAGCGATTGGGCGACCGAACTGCATGCGCATCATGGCGTAGGCCAGCGCGTCTTCGCGCAGGCGCTCGGCGCCACCGACCATCTCGCTGGACAGGCAGACCGCGGCCTCGACCATCGTTCGGGCGAAGGGCAGGGCTGCCGCCCCTTCATCGCCCAGCAGCTGGGCTTGGACCTTGTCGAAGCCCAGACGTGCGAGCTTTCGGGTCTGGTCCATCGACGCCAGCGGGCGGCGGTCCAGGCCCGTGGCATCGCCACGGACGGCGAACAGCGACAGGCCGGACTCGCCCGAGGAGCCCGGCGCTCGCGCCAGCACGACGATCAGGTCGGCGGTGTGGCCGTCGAGCACAAAGCTCTTGTGACCGTTCAGGTGGTAGGCGCCGCCTGACTTTGTCGCGGTCAGCGTGGTACCTGCAGCATCCCAGCGTCCGTTGTCTTCGGTGGAAGCCAGCGTGGCAACCGTGTCGCCCGACGCGATTGAAGGCAACAGCGTCTGTTGTTGGACCTCGCTGGCGCCGTTGAGGATGGCACCGGCACCCAGCACGGTGGAGGCGAAATACGGCGCGCACAACAGAGCGCCGCCCATTTCCTCGAGCACGATGCAGTGCTCGCTAAATCCGAAGCCGTGGCCGCCCATGGCCTCTGGAATGCGCACTGAGCACAGGCCGAGCTCGCTGTTGATCGCCTGCCAGCCCTTGCGCTCCCATCCGGCTTCGGTCTCCATCAGTCGACGCACTTCCTTGGTCGGCGACTGATCGGCCAGGAACCGGCGCACGGCTGCGCGGAACTCTTCCTGCTCAGGTGAAAAGCTGAATTTCACGGCGATGTCCTTTGTTGATGGCGCCAGCCGGGTGCCGCAAATACGGGCACCTTCTGGTTTGGCTTTCATCATATAGGCCGGGGCTCGCACCTCGCGCCGAAGGGGCGAACTTGGCATCGGGTGCTCGGTCCGCGCTCACACAGCACGCCACGAGTCAGCCCGCGTTTGGCTATCGGCGAAACATGCAGTGCTGTGAGTCACTGCGCCAGCACGGCGCCTCGTGGCGCGCTTGACCTGTAAGGCGCCATGGCACCCTAGGCCCATCGGTGATGCGGGGTGTGCCGGCGCGCCGGTCAAACGGCGAGGACTGGCTTCTACTGCGGCTTCACGCCGGCGATCGTCGCG
>JBILYN010000494.1:0-3195 GCA_044377715.1 Aquabacterium sp. | reverse complement strand
CGCTCAGAGAAGTCACGACTTTGGAGAGAACTATGTTTACCAAGATTCTGATTGCCAACCGCGGTGACAACGGCCCGCAGGCCGTTGCGGCGCAGCCAAATCGCCTGGTGCGCGCAGCGCACGCAGGCGATCTCACCCCGATGGAGACAAGCCATGTTTGACAAGATATTGATCGCCAATCGGGGTGAGATCGCCTGCCGCGTCATCAAGGCCGCGAAGAAGATGGGCATCGCCACCGTGGCGGTGTACTCCGAGGCCGACCGGGATGCCCGCCATGTGGCGCTGGCTGACGAAGCGGTGTTCATCGGCGCAGCGCCCAGCCGCGAGAGCTACCTGGTGGCCGACAAGATCATCGCCGCCTGCAAAGCCACTGGCGCGCAAGCCGTGCATCCGGGCTACGGCTTTCTGTCCGAGAACGCGGACTTTGCGCGTCGGGTCGAGGAAGAGGGCATTGTCTTCATCGGTCCCAAGCACCACAGCATCGGCGCGATGGGCGACAAGATCGCGTCCAAGAAACTCGCCGACGCGGCCAATGTCAACACGATCCCGGGCTGGAATGAAGCGATCGAGTTGCCCGAGCGTGCGGTCGAGATCGCCCGCGACATCGGCTATCCGGTGATGATCAAGGCCAGCGCCGGCGGCGGCGGCAAAGGCCTGCGCGTGGCGTTCAACGACAAAGAGGCTTTCGAGGGTTTCAGCGCCTGCCGCAACGAAGCCCGCAACAGCTTTGGCGACGACCGCGTGTTCATCGAGAAGTTCGTCGAGAGCCCGCGCCACATCGAAATCCAGGTGCTGGGCGACGCCTTCGGCAACATCGTCTACCTGCACGAGCGCGAGTGTTCGATCCAGCGCCGGCATCAGAAGGTGATTGAGGAGGCGCCGTCGCCTTTCATCAGCGAAGCCACCCGCAAGGCGATGGGCGAGCAGGCCGTCGCGCTGGCTCGGGCCGTGAGCTACCAGAGCGCGGGCACGGTGGAGTTCGTGGTCGGCCGTGACCAGAGCTTCTACTTCCTCGAGATGAACACCCGACTCCAGGTCGAGCACCCGGTGACCGAAGCGATCACCGGCATCGACCTGGTCGAGCAGATGATCCGTGTCGCTGCCGGCGAGAAGCTCGGTTTCACGCAGGAACAGATCCCGCGCCGCGGTTGGGCCATGGAGTGCCGCATCAATGCCGAAGACCCGTTCCGCGGCTTCCTGCCGTCGACCGGCCGTCTGGTGCGCTACCAGCCGCCGACCACCACGATGGAGGCGTCGAGCCCGGTGCCGTATGTGAGCGACCCGGCTGGCCGCCTGGTCGGGGGTGGCGGCGTTCGGGTCGATACCGGCGTCGAGGAGGGTGGCGAGATCCCTATGCACTACGACTCGATGATCGCCAAGCTGATCGTCCACGGCGTGGACCGGCTCGACGCGATCGCCAAGATGCGCGAGGCGCTCAACGGTTTCGTGATCCGCGGCGTCGCGAGCAACATCCCGTTCCAGAGCGCGCTGCTGGCGCATCCGCAGTTTGTCTCGGGTGACTTCAACACCGGTTTCATCGCCGAGCATTACCCGCAGGGTTTCCGCGCCGAGGACGTGCCGCACGCCGACCCTGATTTTCTGGCCGTGCTGGCCGCTGCCGCCTACCGGCTCTACCGCGAGCGCGCGGCTGGCATCAGCGGCCAGATGCCCGGGCACGGCGTGCAGATCGGCGATCAGTTCGTCGTCGTTATCAAGGGCCTTGCAGGCGCGCACCGCCATGTGCCGGTGCGGGTCAACGCTGGCTCGCCGATGACCGTGACGGTCGACGGCGCCAAGCCTTATGTGATCAGCGCCGACTGGAGCTTCGGCGGCATCCGTGTCGCCGGCCATTGCAATGGCCACGATTTCACCGCCCAGGTCGAGCGCCAGGGCCTGTGGTACCGGGTCTCGCACAACGGGCTGGCGATCGAGGCCCAGGTGATGGGTGTGCGTGCGGCCGAACTGCTGCGCATGATGCCTTTCAAGGCGCCGGCCGACATGAGCAAGTTCCTGCTCTCACCGATGCCCGGCCTGCTGGTGCAAGTGGCTGTCAAGCCAGGCCAGGCGGTGCAGGCCGGCGAGCGCTTGGCGGTGATCGAAGCGATGAAGATGGAGAACATCCTCACCGCACTGCACGACGGCACCGTCGCCGAAGTGCTGGCGACCCAGGGCGAGAGCCTGTCGGTCGACCAGCCCATCATCTCTTTCGCATGAATCCCCGCCCACCATGAACCCAAAACCCTTCCGCATCCTCGGCATCCAGCAGATCGCCATCGGTGGCCCTGACAAGCAAAAGCTGCGCAGCCTGTGGGTCGACATGCTGGGCTTGACGGTCAAGAGCACGTTTGTCTCCGAACGCGAGAACGTCGACGAAGACATCTGCGCGCTCGGCGCTGGCCCTACCGCGGTCGAGGTCGACCTGATGCAGCCTATCGACCCCGACAAGAAGCCCGCGGTGCATACCACGCCGCTCAACCATGTCGGCCTGTGGGTCGACGACCTGGTCGTCGCGGTCGACTGGATGACCGCCAACGGCGTTCGATTCGCCCCGGGCGGCATCCGCAAAGGCGCTGCCGGCCACGACATCACCTTCATCCACCCCAAGGGCAACGAGCAGTTTCCGCTCAGCGGTGAGGGCGTGTTGATCGAACTGGTCCAGGCACCGCCCGAGGTCATCGCCGCGCTGGCTTAGACCTCCTGCCTAGGCCGCCGTCAAGCGATCAGCGCTCCCTGAAAGCGTTTTCTTTCAGCGCGATCAGCGGCTTGGACAGGAACTGCAGGATCGTTCGCTTGCCGGTGACGATGTCGATCTGCGCCTGCATGCCAGGGATGATCGACAGTTTCTTGTCGATCGCCTCGATCACCGGCGTCTTGGTTTCGATCCGCACCTGGTAGAAGGCCTCGCCCTTCTCGTTGGGCACTGCGTCGGCGCTGATGTTGACGACCTGGCCCTCCATCGAGCCGAAGATCGCGTAGTCGAAAGCGGTGATCTTGACGTTGGCGTTCTGGCCGATCTTGGTGAAGCCGATGTCCTTGGGCTGCACCAGCGCCTCGACCACCAGTTTGTCGTCGCCTGGGACGATCTCGAGGATCGCGTCGCCGGGCTTGACGATGCCGCCGATCGTCGAGACGAACACCCGGTTGACGATGCCTTTCATCGGCGCCTTGATCTCGGTTCGCGCCACCCGGTCGGCC